>DATIYJ010000012.1 GCA_035517655.1 Nitrospiria bacterium
GGATAGTACCAATATCATCTTTATACCCAACGGATCGGGAGGCTTCTCGGTTTCCAACACGATGACTCACCCGCCGGCATCGACACAGCCTCCCACTTGGGAGTCCGCGATCGGCCACACGATTTCCACGGTGGGTCTGGACAGCGCGGATGACCAAACGGTCGGCCTCACCTTCGGTTCCTTTTCGTTTCCTTTCGCCGGGACAACCTACACGGGCGGGAACGTTTTTTATATCTCCTCCAACGGAACCGTTAATTTGGGGGGAGACAACGGCGACGACTGTTGCTCCCCGGCCGGCGGCTCTTTGGTCGGAGCCACATACCCGAAAATCGCGGCCTTTTGGACCGACCTTAAACAGGCAAACGGGGGGGACGTTTATGTCAACGCCTTCGATGACAATGGCGACTCGATCACGGATCGAATTGTGATCACCTGGGAGGGCGGTTTTTATCCGTGCAGCAACGGTCCCACCTGTTATGAAGCGGCCCAGCTGCAACTTCTCACCAACGGGACGATCATCATGGGGTACAACGGGATCGTTATCACCAACGGGTATTATGACAATGTTCTGATCGGAGTGAGCCCTGCGAACGGTGCTTTCGATCCCGGAAGCACGGACTTCGATACAAAAAGGTCGTTCGACACCGGGAGCACGCCTACCGTCTACGAAGATTTTCCTGCGCCTCCGGTGTTGGATATGGATTTTACCAATATCACCTTCACTCCCAACGGGTCGGGCGGTTTCACCGTCGACTACACGGGCCCTCTTCCCCCCGTTGAAAATAACCCCGGCAATAATCAGGAGGGCCTCACCAAAGCCACAACCCGGGAAAACGGAGCGAGTTTCCTCGGGTGCTCCCTCGGTATGATCCGGCTCACCGGCGACGGTGACGGCCCTTCGGGCGGTTTCACATCCGGAATGGGGAGCATGATGACGCTCGCGTTGGTTCCAATCTGGATAACGATAAGACGCTTGGCCCGGCGCTTGCGGCCCGGCCGTCTCGCGAACTACTGACGGGATTCGCCCGCCGTTTTTCTGAAAGCGTCCTTGGCAAGTTTTCCAAGGACGCTTTTTTTTGAGGGAAGCGGCCCGTATGCTCTTCTCAACACGATCCGGGCTGTGTTAAGATGGCGGCGCGAAAATATTCGGCGGATCACAACAATGGATGCGAAAAACCCGGCATTGATCTTAAACCCCGTCGCCGGTCCGCTATGGCGGCGGAGGAAGTCGCGGCGTTTGATCGGCCGTCTCAAAACGCTCTATCCCGGTCTCACCGTCCATCCGACGGAGCGGGCGGGCGACGGCGAACGCCTGGCGCGTGAGTTGTCCTCCGCTTCCCACGATCTGATCCTGGCCGCCGGAGGCGACGGAACCTATCACGAAGTGATCAACGGGATGCGGAACTCTTCCGTCCCGCTCGGCATCCTCCCGATGGGAACCGGCAACAGCCTTATTCGCGAATTGGGACTGCCGACCAACCCCCTGAAGGCCGCGACGGCGATCCGGGCCGGCGCGGCCCGGCCGATCTATCTGGGGCGGTACGATCAACGCCTTTTTATTCTGATGGTCGGCGCCGGATTTGACGCGGCCATCGTCCGCAGCGTCCCGCCCGGAAGAAAACGGTTGGGCATGTGGGCCTACATGGCGGCCGGCCTCCTCCAATTGTTCCGTTACCCCTATTCCACCATTGTATTCCGTGTGGACGGGCGCGCGGTCAGAGGCACGTCGGGCATCGTCGCCAAGGCCCGCTGCTACGGCGGTTCTTTTGCGATCGTCCCCAACGTTCGGCTGGAGCGTCCGGAACTGATCCTCTGTCTCTTCAAAGGGCGGGGCCCCGTGACTTACATGAAGTACACCCTTGGAGTGATCACCGGGCTGCACGTGCGGATGAAGGACGTGGAATTCCACCGCGGGACGGCGATCGAGATCGAAAGCCCGGTGCCGCTCCAGGCCGACGGGGAAGCGGCCGGTTTCGCCCCCGCCCGACTCGCCGTCGTTCCCGAACCCCTCAACCTCGTCTTTCCGCCGACCGATGGAACGGAATTCTCTGGATCGGCGTGACCCCGTTCGCCCGAGAATCCCCGACTACGCCAAAAATTTCGGGTTCTCCGCCAGTTTTAAATAGAGAGCCTCCGTCCGGTCCACCATCGTCTGAACCGAGAACTCGGCCTCCATGAATCGGCGTCCCTCCATCCCCATCTTCGATCGACGCGCCGGGTCTTTCAACAGATTTAGGATCGCCTCGGCCAGGGCTTGGGGATCTCCCGGCGGAACCAGGAGGCCGGTCCGCTCCGGAATTACCAGCTCCCGATTTCCCGTCACATCCGAGCCGATCACCGGCACCCGCATCGCCAGCGCCTCGCGGAGGGAGCCCGGAAGCCCCTCGGAGACGGTGGTGCTGTTGACGCAGACGGACATGATCGCATAAAAGGCCTCCACGTCTTCACGGAATCCGGTGAAGGTAACCTTCGGAGCGATTTCCAGACGGCGGGTTCGTTGGGCCAGCCCGTCATACTCCTCCGGGCTTTTCCGGCCGATGCAAAAAAAATGAACGTTCGGCATCTGTTTTAATACGAGCGCCGCCGCTTCAACCAGAACACCGTATCCTTTATAAGGGCGCAGGTCGGCCACCTGCCCGACCACGGGCGTGTCCGGAGAAAGCCCGAATTCTTTCCGGACACGATCCGCCGAAACATCGGGATGGAACCGATCGAGATCCACGGCGCTGTAGATCGTCACCACCTTCTTTGGCGAAATGCCCGAGGCGATCAGACTCTCCGCCACCCCTTTCGATACCGCGATCATCCCGGCCACGGCCTTGTCCCATTTCCATTTGAGAAAGGGGTGGCGCCGCAGCGGAAAAGAAACCCGTCGCGTCGCCACCACGGGCGGTCCGGACCACCCTGCGGCCAGAACGGCCAGGGTGTGAGCCAGCGGCTTGTGCGTGTTGATGATATCGATCCCCCGTTCCTTGATCCATCGCCTCAAGCGCCAGACGGCTCCGAGGTCCCACTGACCCCGCATCCGGAGCGGGACCACGTTCAGGCCGGCGGCCCGCGCCTTTTCCATCAGATGGCTCCCGGGCTCGCATACGACGGTGACCGCATGGCCCCGGTCGGCCAGTCCGCGGCTCAGCAGGTAAACCTGATGATGGCTTCCGCTCCAGCCGACGCCGGAATTGATCTGTAGGATTCGAAGCGTTTTCATCATGGATCGGATGCGATCAAGAACATCTCCGCGGGAAATATCGTCCCCGAACAGGTCGCGTCCGGATTTTTAAATCTCGGAACGGTCCGCCGACACGGACCACAGCGATCTTCGGCCCTCGCCGGGCAAGCGGAAGATATAATAGTCCCGCAAGCGAACGATATGGAAGGGGTCGTCGCCGGGGCGATTGACGGGGCGCCGGATCAACCTTCCCCAGAAATTGGCCTCGTATCCGGCCTCTTTCGAAAGTTGAACGGCGCGTTCGCAGCCGTTCCACCAAGGATAACAAAAATGCCGGACCCGATGACCGGGCAGCTTCTCTTCGATCCGTCGCTTTGAACCGTCGAGCTCCTCGATCATGGCCCGATCCGTCTCGGCCGAAGTGGCGTAGCGCCCCCCATCCCCGTGGGTGCTCCGGTAGTTTCGTACGATTTTAAAGAGCGTTCGGACGGAGCCCTTTTGCGAAAAAAAATCCTCTCCGTTTTGTTCCGCGACATACTGAACGCAAATTTCCCGGAGTTTTTCATCGTCAAAGTAGCGGGGCCGCCCGGAAAAAACCGATTGACTTTCGTAAAGCGGCATGCCGAAGCGTCCCCGGCGATCCCGGCGATCCCGACCCGCTTCCCGATAAACCGGAAAACTCAGCTTCGGAAGGGGCCCGTTTCGTTTCGGGCTATAAAAGTCGACGACCTTGGGCGAGATAAACACGCGCGCGTGGTTCAAACTGTGCGATTGGATATCGACCACCCCGTTTTGAAGCATCTCTTTCAGTTCCGACCAGGTGCAAAACCGGCGGGGACCGGTTACCCGATGCTTCCCCCCGGGTGGGAGCGCGTCGGATGCAGCCGGCGGGCGACTTTCTCCCTCAAGCGGTTCTTCCCCGATCAGCGCCGGGGCGATGAAGGCCACCGCTTTGTAGCCGTACCGTTTCAACAGAGGGTAGGCCACCGTCCAAAGCGTCGACCATCCATCGTCGAACGACAGGAGCACCGCCCGGTCCGGAACGGGGATCTCCCGCTTGAGCACCGCCAACAACTCGTCGGCCGTAAGGGTCCGGTATCCGTTCTGATGGAGATACTTGAGCCGCGACTCAAACGGCTCCGGTTCGACCGAATGAAACGTGAAGACCGGAACCTGCCCCTCCAAGGTCCGGAGCCGGCCGTCGTATACAAAACGAGGATACCCCCAATGAAAGGCCGCGGT
The DNA here is from genome assembly GCA_035517655.1 of Nitrospiria bacterium. NCBI lineage: Bacteria > Pseudomonadati > Nitrospirota > Nitrospiria > Nitrospiria bacterium. The sequence continues at coordinate 4,412 of DATIYJ010000012.1, forward strand.
CAGAGCCGGGATCTGTATTTTCCAGGCCTCCCACACCTTCTGAAGATAGGCCTTTGGGGTCGCGCCGTCCATAATCTCCCCACCTTATCAGAACGTCCGGACGGGGTCAAGGCGCGGTCCCGCCCCCCGGAACGGCCCGGTGGCGGATCGGAATGGTTGTTCACCCGGACCATGAGGCGCTCCGGGTCAATTCCCGGTCAATGAAAAATAAAAGGCCTCGGTCTTTTTGAGACGGATTTCCTCCGTAAATTCGGCCTCGATCCGTTTGCGGGCCGCCTCGCCCATTGCCTGCGAGCGCGGACGGTCGGACAGCAGGGCCGCGAGGCACTCCGCGAGATTCTCCGCATTCCCTTGCGGAATCAGATGACCCGTCACCCCTTCGACGATCGTCTCCGGAAGGGCCCCCACCGGGAAACCGACCACCGGTCGTCCGACCGCCATCGCCTCCAAGGCCGCGCGACAGGAGCCGTCCCGGCCGGAGGCCAACAGGACTGCGACGTCCATGGCGGCATAGATCTGCGGCAGGTCGCGATCGCGGTAACCGGTGAAGACCACGCAGCGTTCCAGGTTCAGCTCCCGGACGACCCGTTCGAGAACCGGCTGATGCTCTCCCCGCCCGACCAGAAGAAGGCGGATCGTCGGAAAGAACGTTTGAAGACGGGGCATCGTCCGGATCAACAGTTCGTGCCCCCGATGCGGCTGGAAACGGGCCACCATGCCCACCACCGGCGTCGTCATTTTGATTCCGAACTCGGCGCGGCCCAGCCGGGCTTCCGCATCGGAATGAAAGCGCGTTGTGTCCACGGCGCCGTGAATGACCGAGACCGGTTTCGGATCGATCCGATAAGTCCGTCTTAACCGTTCCCGGTCGTTTTCACAGATCGTCACGAACCCGTCGGTCAGGGATTCGTACAGCCAGGACCGGAAGGGCCGACGCTCGATCGTTCGCGGGTGATGAATCGTCCGGACGACAATAGGAAGAGCGCCCATCCCCCCACCACCGGCGGAGCCGGATGGAGCCTCCCCCTTCCCGACGCCCGCTCCCGCTCGCTGTTCAATACAGGTTGACCCTTTGGCCCAGCGGGCCGCCAGGGCCCCGATCCAATGATCGGTCGACTGATGCAGATGCAGTATGTCCGGCCGGTCCCGAATCAAAATCTCTTTGAGTCTCCGAACATCCAACCCGAACTGGACCGGATGCTTTCGCGCCAGCCGCAGGCCGTTCTCCGGCGTCACGCCTTGTTCTATCGCCCGGTCGGCCAGAAGCCTTCGGGAATTGGGCGTGCAAAAAAGACGGACCTCGTGCCCTCGCTGCTTCAGATCGCGGCAGAGCGTGACCACGCCTTCGGCCGGTCCGGTCCATTTATAACTGGCCAGCAGGTGAATGATCTTAAGCTTCGACACGATGAAACTCCCCCCGCCTCGCCCGGGCAAAGCGCCACAGAAACCGCAAGGCACGAACTTCCCCGTGGATGTTCTCCCGACGGACGGCGTAAAGACCCCGTTCCGGGTAGTGGGTCGTGAAACCGATTTCGTATCCGACCTTCCGCACCATCCGGGCATGTTCGGGGGAACAGGCGCCGTACGGATAGGCGAAGGACCCGATCGGGATCGAAAGCGCTTCTTCAAGCCGTAGCTTGGATTCCCGGATTTCCCGTTCGGCCTCGTCTTGCGACAACGCGGGCAGGCGGGAATGGGTCACGGAATGGGCCCCGATCGACCAGCCCGCCCTCGCCAGTTCGCCGATCTCGCCGGCCGTCAGCAATTCGTCGTCGGGATGATCCGGGTCGCGGTCCCATACCGCCCGGCCGCCCAGTTGTCCGGAGACGACGAACACCGTCGCGGTCAATCCCAGCGGACGCATCACCGGAAGCGCCTCGGTGAAGCACGTCCGGGACCCGTCATCGAACGTGATCAGAATGGAATCGGCGCCGGCCTCCTTCTCCCCCCGGTAATGGGCCGCCAGCGCCTCCGGCGTGATGCACCTCCAGCCCCGCCGGGAAAGATAGCGCATCTGCCAGGCGAAGCGCTCCGGGGATACCCACGTTCGCGGGCGGCGGACGCCGGACGGCGGCACGCCGATCTTGTGATATAAGAGGATCGGGACGCGGCGGAGGGAACGGGTCGTCATGTCGCCCTCCCGGCCGAGGCCGCTTCCGTGTACACTTGCAAGGTCCGCTCGGCCACGGAATCCCAACTATACCGCTCCGCCGTGGCACGGGCCTCGCGACCGATCCGCTCGCGCAAGCCCGCGTCCTCCAACGCGGCGAGGGCCGCGGCCGTCCCGTCCAGATCTTCGGAATGCTTCAGGACGAGTCCGTTGTGCCCGTCCGTGATCAGCTCGCTCACACCGCAGGAAGCCGTCACGACCACCGGCAGCCCGGAGGCCATCGCCTCCAAGGCCACGCTGCCGAAGGTGTCGTAATAGGACGGAAAGATGAGGGCGTCCGCGCCCGCATGGAGCTCCTCGAGCCGCTCGGCGAACGGGAGAAAGATCACGCGGTCCTCGATCCCCAGGCGGCGGGATTGGGCCCGATGGGGCCCGGCCCGGTCCCCGCCCGCCACGATCAGTTTGACCCGGTCGTTCGTCCGTCTCGCAACGGCCGAGAGCAGGTTCGGAAGACCGCGGTTTTCGAAATTTCCGGAGGCGACGAACAACACCGCCAGATTCCGGTCGGAAAGGCCGATCTCCCGTCGGATGCGATTGCGATGAAGGGGTCGGAGCCGGGGATGAAACCGGTCGGCGTCCACGCCGTTGGGGATGACCGCGACGCGCTCCGGAGGAATCCCGTAAAGATGATAAAGATCCCGCTTTAAGCGCTCCGAAAAGACGATAATCCGCCGGAGCCGGCGATTCTCAAATTGACGCCGCTCGATGAACAGGTGCGGATCCCGGAGCCGGAGAGGCAGACCTCTCGCCAGGCGATTGGCCTTGCGGCAGATATGGACCGTGACGACGTCCTGGTCGGCGGTGTTGCCGTGCCCGTGGACGATATCGAACCGTTCGGCGGCCATCCTGCGGCGGCATCCCCAGTCGAAGCTCAGAACACGCCCCCACGAGCCGAGGGGCAGCATCGGGACATGCCGGAGGGCCGGCCCGGCGTCATACCGTATCGGGTTGCGGTTGCAAAAGATCTGGATGTCGTGGCCCCGGGCCGAAAGCCGCGAAGCCGCTTCATGGATCGCGCGGCTCGACCCGTTTCGCAGCGTGAAATGCTTGGTCAGCATCGCGATCTTCATCCGGCCCCGGCCTTCTTGAACATCCTCCCCGCCCGGGCCGCAAGGCCGGATCCGAGGAGCTTCAGGTAGCGGATGGAATCCCGCGTCACCGCGACGCGATAGAAGGGCCGCTCCTCGACCTTCCACTTCGATTTATACTCGGCGCGTCCTCGCATGAAATCAAATTCACGGACGGACCGCTCGATTCCATCCTGGATGCACTTCGCCAGAAGCACCATCCCGGCGCTGTACCTCGCCCATGCCGGATCGAAGCCGGAATGGTAATAAAACAGCTTTTCGCGGTATTCGAACGCGAAAAGTCCGGCGATCATCCGGCCTTCCCGTTCCAGCGAAGCGAGATTGAGCCATCCCCGTTCGGCGAACCGGGCGGCCAGCTCTTGGTGAAACCTCAGGGCGGTCTCCTCCTCGGCGGCGAGCCGTCGGCCGCGCATCGTGAGACGTTTCGTCATCAAACCGAAAAACTCCCCCACTTTTTTTTCCAGTTCCGAACCCGGCCGATGAAAGCGCCGGAAGGCGACCCCGTGCTGGCGCTCCAAGGTCCGTGTCCGGCGGCCGATGTTGTAACGCTCGTTCTTTCCCAGGGCCGAGAGGTAATCCTCCCATTTCGATGGAAGGCGGACGAAATAGCAATGGCCCCGCTCCTTGACCTGGAGAACGGCCCCGTCCGCGCGGGAGACTTCCCGGATGATCCCGAGACGATCCGGCGGGATCTGTTCCAGAAGAACCAGATCAACCCCGCCCGTCTTTAAAAGATGCCGGAGCAGCTCCCGATAGAGCCGATCCGCTTCTCCCCGGGCGACAAGAAAATCAAGATAGTCCGACTGGCCCCGGCCCAACATTTGAAGCGACGTCATCCCCCACGGGCCCCGCGCCCGATGAAGCGGGGCGACGCCGATGAGTGTTTCCTCCCGCCAAAGCGTGAGGACGTGGAGCTTCCCGCTTCCGAACCGTCTCCACCAAGTCGAGATCCATTCCCAGCTCAGGAACGGCGTGGCGTGATCCGATCCGGCCAGGAGTTCGTTCCAGACCGGTTCGAGCTCCTTGAACGACTCGTCATTATCGATGAGCCGGATTTTCACCCGCGACCGTCCTCGCTTTTTGCGACAGGACCTTGAGATAAACCGCCTCGGTCGCCGCGACCATGGCCTCGGCCGAGAACGACTCAAGCATCCGGGCGCGGCCGGCTTGTCCCATCCGTTTCCGTTCATCCGGCCGTTGGATCAGTTCGATCAACGCGTCGGCCAGCGCGGCCGGATCGCGCGGCGGGACGAGAATCCCGTTGACCCCGTTCACCACCATCTCCGGAATTCCGCCCACCCGCGTGGCGACGACCGGCCGGGCCATCGCCATCGCGTCCAGGAGGGACGTGCCGAGGCCTTCCAGATGCGAGGACAGAACGACGATATCCATGGCCGCCAGCAGCTTCGGGATATCCTTCCGGAAGCCGGTTAAAAGGACGTATTGCTCGAGTTTCAATTCCTTGATTCGAAGCTCGATCGCGGGACGAAGCTCCCCCTCGCCCACCAAAAGAACCCGGACGTCCGGGACGGCGGCCGCCACGCGGACCGCGGCCTCGATCAAATAACGGTGTCCTTTGTGGTCGGCGAAATGGGCCACGCATCCGATCACGGGAGACCGTTCCGGAATTCCGAATTCCTTCCGGATTTCGGTCCCGGGATCGTTGGGATCGAACGGCCGCGGATCGATCCCGCTGCGGATCACCGCGATGCGGCCCGGATCCAGACCGTCCGCCACCAGGACGTTTCGCACGCCCTCCGAAATCGCCACGATGCGATCCACCCCCCACTGGTATTTGAACTTTCGGAGCGGGTTGGACCGCACCGAAAAATCCACGCGCCGCGAGATGATCCGGACCGGCGTTCCGGCCAGGCGCGCGGCCCATCCTCCCAACGTGCAGGCGTGGGAGGAATGCATGTGGATCACCTGGATCCGCTCCCGCTTCAAAACACGCGTGAGCGCCAGCACGGCCGACAGGCTCCATTCGGACGGCATCGTCACGGCCTCGGTTTTCAGTCCTTTCTCGGCCGCCCGCGAGAGCAGCGGACTGCCCGGCGGACCCGCAACGATGCAACGATGGCCCCGACGGGCCAAGCCTTCCGCGAGGTGGAGGAGCTGGGCTTCGCCGCCTCGCCAGGTGCGTTCGGTGTCGAGATGTAGTATGTGCATTTTTTGAAAACACGTGAGGAGTGAAGAGAATTTATTTTTCTCCCCTTACCCCTTACCCCTTACGTCCTTTAACGAAGAACCCGCCGCCTCGACAACCGTTTCCACCGGGATCGCGTTCATCCAACGGTCGCCGATTTCCTTTTTCTGCCAGTGGGTCGCCGACGGGATGGGGGACCGGACGACCGTGTGGCCTTGGCCGTAAGGCCCGTTCCGGGCCGGATCCGACGGCCCGAACAACGCGACGGTTGGAATACCCAGGGCCGCGGCGATATGAAGCGGTCCGGTATCGCCGCAAATGAGAAGCCGGCACCGCTTGATCAGGGCCATCAATTGTTTCAGGTCCGTCTCCGGCGCAATCACGGCCTTTTCGCTCATCGATCGGACGACGCGGTCCGCCAAGGAACGCTCGCCGGGTCCCCATAAGACCAGAGGCCGTATCCCATGCTGTTTCACCAGCCGGTCCGCAACCTGCGCGTACCGTTCCGGCATCCATCGTTTGCTCGGCCAGCTGGCCCCGGGGTTCACCGCGACGACTCCGTCGTATTTCGAAGCGCCCGAGCCGAAGCCCTCCCGTCTCCAAAACCGGTCGGCCCGGTCTTCGTCCTGCGGATTCCACGTCAGCGGAAAGCGGACCGTCCATTGCCTTTCTTGAATCCCGAGCGGCTCGAGCAGGCTCAAATATTTTTCGACCGCATGCCGACGCCGGGGAGCGGGTTTGACCCGCCGATTCATGAAGAGGAAATTACCCTCTCGGAGTTTTTGGAACCCGATCCGGAGGTGCGCCCGGCTTGCAAACGCCATCAGGCCGCTTTTAAACAGATTGTGCGGATCCAGAACCGTGTCAAACCGTTGTCCCCGAAGCGCGCGAAGCCATCGCATGAAATAGGCCGGGCCCGACAACCCGCTCAGTGCTTTCCGATTCAGAAGGATCAATTCGTTCAGCGCCGGATTACCCTCCAAAATCGGGGCGGCCGCCTCCTCCACGGCCCACGCGATGTGCGCTTTCGGAAAACCGACCCGCAACGTCTCCAGCATCGGAAGGGTGTGGATCACATCGCCGACCGCGCCGAGCTTGATGATGAGGATTCGCCGATTCACGGCCCATTCCTAGCGAAGCGAGGGCCGGGGGCGTCCGCTCGCAACAGCCTCTCGACCGCGGCCATCACGTCTTCGGGCGTGATCTGTTTCATGCAATTGAAATGACCCAGCGGGCATTCCGGATAGCCGTGCTTTCCGCAGGGACGGCAATCCAGGGGGCGCTCCACCACTTCGGCCCGATCCGTGAACGGCCCGTAGCCGAGGCCGAGGGTCGTCGACCCGAAGATGGCGACGACCGGAATTTCCTCCGCGACGCCGACGTGCATCGATCCGTTGTCGTTCGTAATCAGGAGCTCGCAGCGATGCAAGACGGCGCCGAGTTGCCGCAGTGAGGTTTTTCCGGAAAGATCGACCGGTTTCTCCCGACACCGGTGCAAAATTTCGTCGACAACCGGCCGGTCGTCCCGAGAGCCCAGAAGCACCACGCGTCGTCCGTGCCGGGCGATCAGTCCGTCAATCACGGCGGCGAAACCCTCCGGGATCCAGCGCTTGGTCGCCCAGACCGATCCGGGAGCGATCGCAATCACCCGGTCGTCCGGACGGACGCCGTGCCCGGCCAAATAGCGGCTCGCCCATTCCGGATCACCGGAATCCGAAGACACCCAAAGTTTTTCAACCGGGACCTCCCGACCCCCGGAGCGATCGGACACGAGCGGGTCCAGGAGCTGAAGATTTCGACGGACTTCATGGCGCGAGGCATCCCGCCAAACGCGTCGGGAATAAAGAAAGCTCCCCGGGGATTGGACGAACCCGATCCGATTCGGAATCCCGGCGGCGAAGGCCAGCAGCGCCGATCGAAACGACCGATGCGGAAGCAGGCAGAGATCGAACCGCTTTTCCTTCAACAACCGCGCGATCGACCCAAATCCCCGGAGACCCCGATCCCCTCCCTTTTTGTCGTAGACCAGAACTTCGTCCAGTCCCGGACGGCCGGCGAGAATTTCGCGCGTGCCGGGGATGACGAGAACGGCGAGATAGGCCTTCGGAAACCGGTCGCGGAGGGTTTGAAGAAGCGGCGTGGTCAACACCACATCCCCGAGAAAAGCGGTCTGGATCACGAGGATCCTTTTTGGTTCAGTTCCCATAACTTCGCATACTTGGTGAAGACGCTGAAGGCCGCCAGCAGGCAGAGCACCAGACCGTGCAGACCGTCCAGGAAACCCCGCTGAAAGATATACATGCGCAGGAACCGGAAGGCCGGATGCAACAGGAGGTGGTACCAGCGGGCCCGCTTGCCCCGCTTCTGAAGCTCCAGCGCCCCCCAATCCGTATAACGCTGGAATTTGCCGAAGTACTGCTTGAAGTCCCGATAGGTATAGTGAATCAGCGGCGATTCCAGATCCCCCGTCTTCCCATCGATCACGACGTCCGCGTGGACTTCTTTTTCCTCGTACCGTCCCTTGTGACGATTGAAGAGCCGGAGCACCCGATCGCTCTGCCAGCCGCAATACCGGATCGGTTTCCCCCAGAAATAGGTCTGCCGCCGGATCCGATACCCGTCGCAGGGCGGCCCGCCCTCGGCGCCCAGCACCCGGCGGATCTCTTCCCGGAGGCCGTCGGTCACCCGTTCATCCGCGTCCACGATCAGAACCCAGTCATGCCGGGCCTGCGGAATCGTCCAATTTTTCTGCGCGGCGGAATTGACGTACTCGTGCTGGAGAATCCGGTCGGTGTAACGACGGGCGATCGAAAGCGTTCCGTCCCGGCTGAAAGAATCCACCACGAGGATTTCTTCGGCCCAGGTCAATCCCCGAAGGCAGTCCTCCAGATTCTGTTCTTCATTGAAAACGGGAACGATCGCGGTCAGTTTTTGCATAGACGCTCATGGGGAGGTCCACATTTTCAGGAGGAGGACCGCCACGCCACCGGCGATGCCCGCCCACGCCTGGTACTCCCGGTGTTTCCAGACCAAGGCCCAATCGAACCCGCCGACGCCGTAGGGGGAACGGGTCCATCGCGGGAGAAACCGCGGCACCGTCCGGACGTACTGCTCGAAGCGGGCTCCGAAGGCCCGGGCCAGATAGCCCTCCTCGGAGCGGATCACCCCCCAATACACCAGAGCGAACGCCGAGAGGAAAACGAACAGGACCCAAACGCTGTTTCCCATCACGACGAATCCCATCCCGATTCCGAAGCTCCCCAAGTAAAGCGGGTTTCGGGTGTGGGCATAGGGACCCTCGGTGGCCAGATCTTTGTTCTTTCGGATATACCCGGACGACCAGGTCCGGATCGCTTCGCCCACCAGCACAAAGGGCAGGCCGGCCAGCAAAGAGACCACGGTCGGCCGGGAAAGATAAATCAGAACGGCCCCGACGGCGCCGCTCAGGACAATCCGGTGTCGCCGAACGATTTCGAAGAATTTCACGGCCTCCCCGCCTAAATTTTGATCGCTTCTTCGATCAACATCACCGGGATGTCTTCTTTGATCGGGTACATCAGACGGCACGCGGCGCAGATCAATCCATCGCCTTTTTCATTGAGCCGGATATCCCCCTTGCACTTGGGACAGGCCAGTATTTCGAGAAGTTCTTTATCAATCGCCATGTGCTATCCTCCTTTTCAATGACGGCGCCCTGGAGACCGTTTCACCCGCTCGATGATCCCGCGGGTGGAACGCACCTTCGGTCCGCCGACGACGGCCACGCGCCCGCCGTAGGATCGGACCACATCCCGCTCCGGCACCGTGTCGATCGTATAATCCTCGCCTTTCGCATGCACATCCGGACGGAGGGCGCGCAACAACCGCTCCGCGTCGGGTTCCTGAAAAATGGTCACGTAATCCGTGCAGGCAAAGCCCGCAACCAATTCCGCGCGCGCCGCTTCCGGCGTCAGGGGCCGGCCTTTTCCCTTGAGTCGGCGGACGGACCGGTCTCCGTTGATGCCGACGATCAGCACGTCCCCCAAGGACTTGGCCCCGGCCAGATAACGCGCATGGCCCACATGTAAAAGATCAAAACAGCCGTTGGCGAAAACGATCTTTTTCCCCCGTTTTCTCAGCTTGCGGACGGCCGCCGTCAACCCCTTCAAGGTTTTTAGCTTGGTCCGATCGTCGTTCATACTCCTTGCGGCTTCGGCAGGGCCGCCTCCAATTCTTCCCGACTGACCGTTGCCGTGCCCCTCTTCATCACGACGACCCCTCCGCCCACGTTGGCCAATTGGGCCGCCTCCAACAGCGTCGCCCCGCTCGCCAGGGCCAAGGTGAAGATCACGATCACGGTGTCCCCCGCTCCCGTCACATCCGCGATCTCATCCGTACCGTGGATCGGAATAAATTCGGCCTTCCCGTTCCGCTCGATCAACGCCATTCCCTTGCTGCCCCGGGTTATCAAGACGGCCCGGCTTTGAACCCGATCGAGAATTTGTTCGCCGGCCGCCCGAACCGCCGCTTCCTCATCGTCCAACCGGATGCCCAGGGCCTCCTCCACCTCCGGCTCGTTCGGCGTCACCGCGGTCACCCCCCGAAACGACAGCATGCGGTACCGCGAATCGACCGTGATGATGGACGAATCCCGCTTCGCAATCTGATTGACTTTCTCGATCACGCGCGGAGACAGGACGCCGTATTGATAGTCCGAGATCACCAAACCGTCCACCCGGGGGGCTTCCTCCTCCAAGGCTCTCAGGAAAACCGCTTCGCTCTGTTCGGAGACCCGGTCGAATTCTCCTCGGTCGATCCGGACCACCTGCTGTTGCGAAGTATGCTGATGCTGGCCGCCGGCCATGATTCTCGTCTTGGTGGTCGTGACCCGCCCCCCTTGGACGCAAAGCAACGCGGTGTCGATTTCCCGCTGTTTCAGATGACGCGTCACCTCCCGTCCGATCTCGTCATCGCCGACGACCCCCACCGGAACCACGGTCGCTCCCAGAGCGGCCAGATTGTTCGCCGCATTGCCGGCCCCGCCCAGGACAATCTGCCGCGAGAGATATTGCAAAATCAAAACGGGCGCTTCCCTGGAGATCCGGGAGGTCTTGCCCAGAATATACTCGTCCGCCACAAAATCGCCCAGGACCATGATCTTTTTTCCCGCGAATTGTTGGACGATCTTTCGGAGGCGGTGGGTATCCATCAAAGGATGCTCTCCGTAGGTTTCATCTCAGCAACCCTCCCCGCCGGCCGCGCCCAACGCGGGATGCGATAGAATCCAGTCCACGGCCTTCTCCAGATCGGGAACGACGGCGTCCGGACGGGAGCGGCCGTCGTCTTCCTTCTCCGTCTCTTCCGACCCGTAGCCCGTCAGAACCAGGACCCCTCGAGCCCCGACCCGATGGGCCATTTCCATGTCGGTCCGTTTGTCTCCCACTACGAACGAGCGGCGAAGGTTGACCGGCTGCTCGGAGACGGCCCGATACAGCATCCCCGGCTCCGGTTTTCGGCAAAGGCAGGATTGCGTGTAAGCGCCCGTTCCCTCCGTGGGATGGTGCGGACAATAATAGACCCCATCCACCTCCGCTCCTTCCGCCTTGAGGAGATCGGACAGCCGTTCGTTGACCCGACGGACATGTTCTTCGGAATAGAATCCGCGGGCCACGCCGGACTGGTTCGTCACCACGAAGACCTTGATCCCGCAGCGGTTGAGACGCCGGATGGCCCGGGCGGAATTCGGAAGCAATTCCAGGCGATCCACCTCATGGATGTAGCCGACTTCCTGACTGATGGTGCCGTCCCGGTCCAGAAAAACGGCGCTCTCTCCGACGTCCGGCTGTTTCCTCCATCGATCATGCATCCAGAGCCACATTTCCGGACGCCGTCGAACCGCCTCCTCAACGGCGCGGGTCATTATCTGGGTGTTTGTCCAGACGTCATGCTCGCGATTTCCGGTCCTGACCAGCGGCAAGGGCTTTCCGTAAACAAGCCGATGGCCGCCTCCCTCTTCCCGATGCATGAAGCTTGGAATGACGGGGGCCCCCGTCTTGATCGCCATCAAGGCGACAACTTTGTGAGTATAGGCCAGCCGACCGAAAAAATCAACATAGACGCCGCGGTTTCCGACGACGTTCTGATCGATCAGGAACGCGACCGCTTTCTTCTGATGAAGCGCGGATAAAATCCGTCGGACGGAAGCGGGGTCCTTGCTGTTGATGACGGTGGCCCCGAACCGCTCCCGCTGCCGGTTGATCCACCGGTCGAGCCAGGGGTTGTCCAAGGCGCGTGCCACCACATAGGTCGGAACGCCCGTTGCGGAATTGACCAGACTCATCAGCTCCCAGTTTCCATAATGGGATGCCAGGAAGATGACCCCGTGTCCCTTCTGGAACGCCTCCTCCATATGGGACCGGCCCTCGATCCGGACGTCCCGAAGAATCGTCGACCGGTCCTGTCCGACGGCCCCCAAAAGTTCGATCAAACTTTTGCCCAGGGACCGGTACGCCGCACGCGCGACCTTCGTCGGATCAAAATCGGTCGTCCCGAACGCGCAACGCAGATTATCGAGCGTGATCCGCCGGCGTCGGGAAATCAGCCGGTAGGCCGCTTCGCCCACGAGCGCTCCAAGGGCCGGCGTCCAGGAGCGGGGCATGAGACGGTACAGGCCGTAGAGCGCCATCGCCAACCCGTACTCCAACCGGTAGCGCAAGGGATGATTTTTCCGCTTGACGGATTTCACCGGAAGACCCCGCGCAGCATCGATTCAAAGGCCTCGGAGTGATCGATGACCAGCTCCAACCGGGCCGCCCACCATGCCTTCGCGGGTCGTCCAAGCCTCTTGATTCGGACCGCATCTTTTTCGGTCGTCACGATTCCGACGGCATCCAACCGCTTGGCTTCGCCTTCAATCGCATCCAAATCCTCCGGTCGATACCGATAGTGATCCGGATAAACGCACGCCGCGGCCGAATCCGCTCCCCCCTCTTGAAGCATCCGGACGAAGCGATCCGGCTGCCCGATGCCCGTCACGGCGAGGAGACGCATCCCCTTGATATTTTCAAACGGCAAGGAGGAACCGGAACTGAACGGGATGAGTTCCACAATGCGATGGCGACTGGTAAAAATACGGGGATCGGAGAAGTATTCCCGAATGAACTTTTGCAGCTCAAGGGTCCGGTCCGGATCGACGACGTGGGTCAGAAGAACGGCGTCTGCCCGGCCTAATTGGTGTACGGACTCCCGAAGGGTTCCCCGGGGGAAGACATAACCATTGCCGAAGGGCTCCATCGCATCCACCACGAGAAGATTAAGATCCCTTTTCAAACGGAGATGCTGGTAGCCGTCATCCAGGACGAACACGTCCGGTTGTAGCGCCTCGAGGGCGTAACGGGCCGCGGCCACACGGTCGGATGATACAACCACGGGCACACCCCAAAGCCGGTCGGCCATAAGGGAGGGTTCGTCCCCCACCTCCTCGGGCCCCGGTTCGATGCCGGCCGAAGCGGAAACCACCCGGATCGTTTTTGCGCTTCTTCCTCCGTAGCCCCGTGAGAGAACGACCGGGCGATGTCCTTGGGCAAGGAGAAATCGGCAAACGGTCATGACGGTCGGCGTCTTTCCGGTTCCACCGAGGGTAAGATTGCCGATGCTGACGACCGGCCGAGGCATCCGGACGGACCGTAACAGTCCGACGGAGTAGGCCGCCGTCCGCGTCTCCTGCCATCCTTGATAAAGAACCGAGACCGCGCGCAAGCCCGCGGCGGCGAGGGACGTGAGCAGACCGCCTTTGGATACGAGCATTCGTTCTTTAAACCAGCGCTCAAGGCCGCTGCGATGATCGAGGCGAGTGAGGCCACCGAAAAGCCTTTCCTTCAATTGCTGCTCCACCATCGCCGACGTCCGGCCGGACGCCCCTTGATGAAGGCGCACCGTTTCCCGGGCGTGATGCTCCATGGCTTCCCGTCGGGCCGTTTCCGTCAGCAACGATTCGATCTCCCGGACCAATTCTCCGATGTCGTGGACCATCCGTCCGCCGGACGAGGCCAGGAGCAGGTCGGCCGTTTCCTGAACGTGCTGGACGAACGGTCCAAACAGCACGGCCCGCCCGAGCGCCGCCGGTTCCAACAGATTGTGCCCTCCCACCGGCGCCAGACTGCCGCCCACAAACACGACCGTTCCCAGACTGTATAGTCGTCCCAATTGCCCCAGCGTATCCAAAAGCAGAACATCCGCCCCGGACTCGGTCGTCGCACGATCCAAGTCGGAATACCGGATGTAACTTATGCCCTGTCGGGTCAGCAGCCCCGTCACGTTCGACAATCGGTTGAGGTGGCGCGGGGCCAGGATCATACGGAAGCTCGGCCATTGTTGTTTGATTCGGGCAAAACCGGTCAACAGAAGTTCCTCTTCCTTCTCGTGCGTGCTTCCGGCCACCAGAATCTTTTCATCGGAGCCCCAGCCCAGGCGCTCGATCAGTCGTCGACGTTCCGACTCCGACAACGGAACGGCCGCCTGATCGAACTTGAGATTGCCCAGGACCCGTACCCGCTCGGGTGAGGCGCCCAGTTCAACGACGCGTCGGGCGTCCTGCGCCGACTGCATCCCGAAGACCCGGATCCTGCGGAGCGTCTCACCGAACAGCCACCGGACCGTTCGGTAGCGACGGTACGAACGCGGAGAAATCCGGCCGTTGATCAGAAGAACCGGGATGTCGCACCGAGAAGCGGACCGGAGAAAATTAGGCCACAGTTCGGTTTCGACCAACAGGATGAGATCCGGAGCCGCGCGGCGGAGGAGGCGTGCGGAGATTCCCGGAAAATCCAGCGGGAAGAAACCGACCCGCACCCGGTTCCCAAGCCGTTGCGCGATCAACTTCCGGCCGGTCGGCGTCATCACCGACAAGACCAGGTCCCATTCCGGCCGGTCCCGAAGCCACCGTTCGATCAAAGGCAGCACGGCGAGACATTCGCCGACCGAGGCCGCATGGATCCAAACCCTCGTCGCCGCTCGGGCCGGCCGGCCCCAACTTCCGGGCCATCGACCCAGGCGCTCGGACAATCCGGTTCGGTATTCCGGTCGAACGATCATCAAAAGGACAAAAACGGGAAGGGTCAGCGGCAGAGTCAAAATCAAGATGAGGTTGTAGAAGACTACTCCCAATAGCGGTCCGCTCTTTCTGTAATGTCTCGAAGCTGTTTTTCCAGCTCTTGACGCTTGTCCTCGAGCACATCCCGGTCCGCGTCGTTCGGCACCCGGACGGGATCCCCCCAGATGAACACCCCGCGACTGAACGGATGCGGAATCAGAAAGCCGTCCCAGGACTGAAGGATTTTTTTTTAGAGGCGCTGAAGGCCAACGGAAGGATCGGCAATCCCGTCAGCTTTGCCAGTTCCACGACGCCCGGCTGGACCACCTGCCGCGGCCCCCGGGGCCCGTCCGGAGTGACTCCCAGGTCGTCTCCCGAACGGGCCGACTGGACGAGACGCCGAAGGGCCGTCGCCCCGCCCCGCGTCGTGGAGCCCCGGACGGCATGAAAACCGAAATACCCCACCGTTCGAGCGATCAGTTCGCCGTCCCGGTGCCGGCTGATCAAGATCGAGATCCGCTTCTTCCCCTTGTAGGCGAACGGCATCATCAACTGCCGGCCGTGCCAGAAGGCGACGATGAAATTCCGACCTTCGTACCAGAGCGCATCGGTCGTTTCGGAATTCAGGGTCGTCATGCGCATCGTCCATCGAAGCCCGCGGATCACGCCGTATCCCAGCCACGGGACCCATCGGACCAGCAGCCCGTCAAAGAGTTTCTGCATACTGTTCCCGGAACTGCAGTTGATAGAGCTTTTTGTAGACGCCGCCCCGAAGGAGAAGCTCCGCGTGCCGGCCCGTTTCGACGATCCGTCCCTGCTGGATGACGACGATGCGGGTGGCGTTCTGGACGGTCGACAGCCGGTGGGCGATCACGAACGTGGTTCGGTTCTTCAAAAGGTTCGCCATGGCCTTCTGAATATACATCTCGGACTCCGAATCGAGCGACGACGTCGCTTCATCCAGGATCAGGATGGGGGAATTTCTCAGGATCGCCCGCGCGACCGCCAATCGCTGACGTTGTCCGCCGGACAGGCGGACCCCGCGTTCCCCGATCATCGTGTCGTATCCCTGGGGCAGCCGTTGAATAAACTCGTGCGCGTAGGCCGCCTGCGCCGCCTCGATGACCCGGTTGCGATCGACCGACTCCAAGCCGTACGCAATGTTCCGCGCGACCGTGTCGTCGAACAGAATCGTCTCCTGGGCGACCAGACCGATCTGTTTGCGAAGCGAGTCCAAGGTCACGTCGCGGAGATCGGTCCCGTCGATGCGGATCACCCCTTCCGTCGGATCATAAAATCGAAGCAGGAGGTTCATCAGGGTCGTCTTCCCGGACCCGGAACTTCCCACCAGGGCCACGACTTCTCCCGCCTTGACCGTGAGGTCGATCTCGCGCAACGCCGCTTCGTCCATGCCGTCATAATGGAAGGAGAGGTGTTCGAAGGCGATTTCCCGTTCCACCGGGTGCAGCGCCCTTTTCCCCTGATCCTTGACGCGCTCGCTGGGCTGGTCCAGCATCCAAAAGATTCGATCGACCGCCGCGATGGCCTGCTGGACGATCGTCGAGGTGGCGGCCAGATGGCGGACGGGCGCGTACATCAGCCAGCTCGCGCCCAGAAAGGAAAAGAAGCCGCCCGGCGTCATCCTTCCCATCCGGACCTCGTGAGCGCCGACGCCGATGATCAGGGCCGCGGCGACGGCCCCGACCCCTTCCATGATCCCCGGCACCAGTTCCGAAAGCCGAGTCGTCTTCATCGTCTTCTGAAAATATTCCTGGTTTTTGCGGTCGAACCGGTCGATCTCGAACGGCTCGGAACCGAAGGCTTTGATCAACCGGACGCCGGACAGGGTTTCTTCCAGCAAGGTCGTCAGCTCGGCGATTTTCTCCTGGCCGGAATGGGCGATCCTCCGGATGCGTTTGCCGATCCGGCTCATGGGATAGTACGACAGCGGCACCACCACGATCGACACCAGCGCCAGCCACCAGTTCAGGTAGAAGAGCACCCCCATGAGGGAGATCATCGTCAGCGACTGCTGGAACAGGTCGCGGATGACGGTCGCGATCACCTGCTGGATCATGCCGGCGTCGTTGACGATCAGCGACATCAGGGCGCCGGTCCGTTGATGGCTGAAAAAACCGATAGGCATCCGGATGAGTTTTTGGAATAAATCCTTCCGGATGGCCGCGATGGCGCGGTTCCCGGCATAACGCATCAGATAAGACCGCGCGTAATTAAATCCGCCCTTGGTCATCCCGACTCCGACAATGGACGGGATGATCCAGTAGAGCAGGTCCCACTGATTCTTGATAAAGATCTCATCGATGATCGGTTTGACCATCCAGGCGTACGAAGCCGTCAGAAGCGCGACGGTCCCGGCACAGGCGGTGGCGCCGACCAAGCTTTTCCAGTGGGGCTTGAGGTATCCCAACAATCTTCGGGCCCTGTTCATGCCGTGACCGTCCGAGTCGTTTGAAATAAAATCTTCAGGATGCTGGCGGCGGCGCGATGGGCGGCGCCCGGCGAGCCCAGCTTTTGCCGAACCTCTTCCAGCGATTTTCGTTGTTCCTTCATCTTGGCCGGATCGCGCAGGTGATCCAGGACGACCTCCGCGATCCTCTCCGGCGTCGCATTCGACTGAAGCAGTTCCGGCGTCACGACCCGCCCGGCAAGAATGTTCACCAGCCCGGCGGACCGGATCTTCACCAGCAAACGGGCAAGGAGCATGGTGAGCGGGGCCACTTTATACACAATGACCATCGGGGTTCCGACCACGGCCGCCTCCAGCGTCGCCGTCCCGGAGGCGACGACCGCAAAATCGGCGCAGGCCAGGACCTGGGGCGCGTCGCCGCTCACCAGCCTCAACCCGTCGGCGCGCCCGAATAATTTCCGGCGAATTTCCGACATCGAAAGCGACGGCGCCACCGGCACGATTCCGATCACGGACGGCAGACCCGTCCGGATCCGTCGGAAAGCCTCCGTCATCCGATCCAAAAGACGATCGATTTCCATCCGCCGGCTGCCGGGCAAAAGCGCGACGACAACGGCGTCGTCGGAAATTTCGTAGCGGCGGCGCAGTTCCCCGCGGTTCAGCGTCGGCGGAATTTCATCCAGGAGCGGATGGCCCACGAACTCGCAGGGCACGCCGGCTTCTCGATACAACGGCTCTTCGAACGGAAAGATCACCAGCATCCGGTCGACCCATTTTTTGATTGTTTTGAGGCGGCCCGCCCTCCAGGCCCAGACCTTGGGCCCGATGTAATAGACCGTCGGAATCGCCATTCGTTTGGCCAGCTTCGCGACCCTCAAATTGAAATCCGGCGAATCGATCAGGACCACCAGGTCAACGCCGCGATTCATGAGGACTTCCTTGACCGCCTCAAACGCCCGGAGAACCGACCGCCATCTCTGGAAAACCTCGACGAGCCCCATGACGCCCAGTTGCCGATTGTCGAATACCAACTCCACCCCGGCCCCCTTCATTTTCTCCGCGCCCATTCCAAGAATCCGGAGGTCCGGCTGCTGGAGGAGAAGCGCCCGGGCCAATTCGGCGCCGTGCAGATCGCCCGAGGCCTCGCCCGTCACAATCAGGATCGTGGGTCCGGACACGTTGGGTTCCTCCCGTCCTGGTGGAACGGCGCGCCGCGCCCCCGCCGCAACGGTCATGATGGACTGACCAGCCGCTTCAACCAGCGCACGCAGAAATTTCGGACCGCCACGGCCTTATTCTGCATAAACAGCCCCCGATCCAGTCGATCGGCTTCTTCCGTCGTCAAGATCTCGGGCGCCAACTGCCGTTTCAGCTTGGCCAATCCCAAATAATCGTCCTGATAGAAGATCCCGTAGAGCCCGTTCCGGAAAAAACTCCAGCGACGGCCCCGTTCAAATGCGGTGGCGAGGTCGATCAGGTACGGCTCTCCGCTCTTCGAAATCATGATATTTTTCTTATTCCGCAAATCGCACAGGACGACGTTCCGTTCATGGACCGAATCGACGATTTGTTTCAGGCGATGAAAAAAATCATGGGAAAGCTCGCCGGTTTTGAACTTGGAGGCGTTCCGGCCTTCGATGTACTCGATCGCCAGGGCATAGCGGTCCAGTTTACCATAATAACGCGGGATACCCTGCAAGCCGGCCAGCTTTCGATACATGCGCGCTTCATTCCAGGTCGACACCAGCCCCACAAAGAACCGATACAGAAACCCCCGGGGTTGATAATCCTTGACGACGATCGGCCCCGCATCCGCCCGCACCAGAAGAATGTCCGGCTGCCAAGGCTTGGAGGGACGCAACGGCTCAAGACATCGCTGAACGAGATTCTCCCTCGTCACCCCGTCGATCGCCATGGCTTAGCGACCCAAAACCGAAATCCCGGCCGTCCGGGCCTTTTCCAATAGCAGGTTTTTTTCCAGCAAAATGCTGCCTCCGGCTTCGAGGACAAGAACCGTCGCTCCGACCTCGGACATCACCTCGATGGTCTGGGGGCCGACCGTCGGGAGATCAAACCGGACGTCCTGCTGCGGTTTACGCACTTTAACCACGACGGCCCCCTCGCCGCCGTGGCGGCCGCCGCGGCGGATCGTCTCGTCCGTTCCTTCGATCGCTTCCACCGCCAGGACGGTGCGATCCTTCACCACGGCGCATTGTCCGATGTCCAAGCGGCCGATCTCCTTGGCCAGCGACCACCCGAACTCCGCATCCTGCTCCTCCCGCGCCGTCAGGGGTCGTTCCGTCAACGGTCCTTTGGGCGTCAGGATGCCGGACAACATTTCCGTCGCCGAACGGATCCGGATTCCCTCCGAGGCCAGCTCGTCCGCCACGGCGCGGAGCAGACTGTCGTCTTTTTTGATTCCGACCCGGGCGAGCAGCGACAGGGTGCGAAGGTCCGGCCGGGCGTTTCCAAACAGCCGAACCTTTTTGATGCCTCCCGCCATGACGGCCTCGGATACGCCGGCGTTTTTGAAGGCCTCGATCAGTTTATTCAACTCCCCCACGTAGATCCACGTCAGTTCATCGACGTGCGCGGCCAGGTCGGGGTGGGTTTCGCCCTGATGGGCGACCGCGACAACGCGATACCCCTCCCGCCGCGCGGCCTGCGCCACCGTCAAGGGAAAAGTCCCGCTGCCGGCGATGAGTCCCAGCGTTTTCATCGGCACACACCCCGCTCGGACGTCTCGACGAACGTGGCCAGGTCCTGCGCCTCCGGTGAACTCGGAAGCTCGTTCCGGATCTTCTCCACGGCCTCTTTCATCGAAAGCTTGGATCGAAACAGAATTTTGTAAGCCGTCTTGAGCGAGGCCATCTGCTCGTCGCGGAATCCATGGCGTTTCAATCCGACCGTGTTCAGGCCGTACAGTTTGGCCCGGTTCCCCACGGCCGAGACGAACGGCGGAATGTCCTGCGCCACCGCGGAGCAGCCTCCGATAATCGCGTGCCGGCCGATGCGAACAAACTGGTGCACGCCCGTCAGTCCGCCGATGACCGCGTGATCCTGCACCGCGATATGCCCGGCCAGGGTCGCCGCGTTGGCCAGAACGACGTGGTTTCCGATCTGGCAGTCGTGCGCCACATGGACGTACGCCATGAGAAGGTTGTGGTCGCCGATTTTCGTGACGCCGCCCCCCGGTTCCGTGCCGCGGTGGACGGTGACGTATTCCCGTATTGTATTATTCTTTCCGATCACGACGTGCGATTTTTCTCCCTTGAATTTCAGATCCTGGGGAACGGAACCGATGGACGAAAAGGGAAAGAGACGGCACCCTTCCCCGATCTCGGTCCAGCCGTCGATCACGACATGCGAGGCGACCTGAACTCCCCGGTGCAATTGAACGTGTTCCCCGATCACGCAGTAGGGACCGACCTCGACGTCGTCGTCGATGCGGGCCTTCGGATGAATCAACGCGGTCGGATGGATTCGCGTCACCGGGCTCCCCCCTCCTCCGCGTCCTCCGCCAGCATGGCCGTCAGCTGGGCCTCGCAGACCAGCGTCTTTTCCACATGGGCGGTCCCTTTGAGCTTCCAATACGGAGGACGACTCTGGGCCACCGTCAACTCGAACCGGATTTGATCGCCGGGTAAAACCGGCTTTCGGAATTTGGCTTTTTCGATGGCCAGAAAATAGACCAGTTTTTTCTTGGGATCCGTGCTGGACTTGAAAGCCAACACGCCGCCGACCTGGGCCATGGCCTCGATGATCAGCACTCCCGGCATAATCGGGCGATCCGGAAAGTGCCCCTGGAAGTAGGGCTCGCCGATCGTCACATTCTTGATGCCCACAATCCGCCGGCCGATCTCGATCTCCTCGATGCGATCGATGAGGAGAAACGGATAGCGGTGGGGAAGGATTCCCAGAATGTCGCGCGCATCGATCATCGTTCACTCCGCTCCGGGGCGCCTCCGCTCATCGCTTTTTCAAGACGCTCCAATTTCATTTCCAGTTCCTTGATCCGCTTCCGAAGTTCGGGAAGATGCGGGAACGTGGCCTGGGCCTCGAGCCATTGTCGATGCGGCAGCGCCGGATAGCCCGACACGACTTGATTCGGACCGACGTCCTTCGTCACCCCGGCCCTTCCTCCGGCCACCACGTTGTCGCCGATCGTCAGATGTCCGGCGACCCCGGTTTGTCCGGCCAGCGTCACGCGACGGCCGATCACGGCGCTTCCCGAAATGCCCACCTGCGACACGAGGAGACAATCCTCGCCGACCGTGACGTTGTGCGCGATCTGAACCAGGTTATCGATCTTAGTCCCCCGCCGGATCACCGTCCGCCCCATCGCGGCGCGATCCACGGCGACGTTGGCGCCGATCTCCACGTCGTCCTCGATCACGACCGTTCCGATCTGCGGGATTTTGTGGTGCCGGCCCTTGTGCGTGGCAAACCCGAACCCGTCGCTGCCGATCACCGTGCCGCCATGAATGATCACCCGCCGGCCGATGATCACCTTTTCCCGGATGCTGACATTGGCATGGATCACCGTGTCCTCGCCGATTTCCGTTTCTTCGCCGATATAAACGCCGGGGTACAACGCCACGCGGTCTCCGATCACGGCCCGGTCTTCAACGGTCACGAACGAGTGGATGGAAAGATCGCGTCCAAGCCTCACCCCGTTCCCAATCGCCGCCAACGGACTGATTCCGACCGCTCGATACGGCTTCTCCACCAAAGCCGTCAGGATGCGGGAGAACGCATAATACGGATCCTCCACGATCACCTGGGCACAGGAGACATCGGGACGGGGCTTGGATAAAATCACGGCGGAGGCCCGGGTGTCTCGGAGCAGGGTGGCATATTTGGCATTGGCCAAAAACGTGATTTCCCCGGGCCGGGCTTCCTTGATCCCGGCCGCGCCGTGAATCAGCACGGCGGGGTCGCCGAGAAGGCGCCCGTCGACCGCTTCGGCCAGTTCTTTCAGTGCGACCGATTTCATGTCCCGCGTTTCTCCGAGCCGTTCGGGTCAGGGGAAGGATTTCTCAAACTCTTTCTCCACCAAAGATGTGAGATCGAGCGACTCCTTGGCGTAGAGCAAGACGCCGCCTTCGGCATTCCGGTCGATGATATAGGTATATCCGTCCCGTTCGGCCACTGTTTTTACGACGCCCTCGAGATCCTTGTTGAAGTTGTCAAGAATCTCTTTTTTCTTGTCCTGGACTTCCTTGTTCAGTTCGCCCGCCCGCTTCTGGTATTCCACCACCTTTTTTTGCAAGGCCTCCTCTTTCTCGCGACGGGCGTCGGGACTCAACACCGCGGACTGCCGGGTGAGATCGTCCTGGAGTTGCTTGATTTCGGACTCGTCGAGATCAATGATCTTCTGACGGCTTTTTACAAACTCTTCCATGTCGGATTTGGCCTTCTTCCCGGCCTTGGTATCGTCCAGGACTTTCTGCGCATCCACGTATCCGATCTTGATGGAATCCGCCGATTGAACCGGCGCGGCGGCCAACAACAGGCAGCCGAGGAACAAACCGACGGACGCTCCAATTTTCCCCTTGTTCGATACCGCTTCTTGCATATTCTTTCTCCTTTCCGACATGAGCTCCTCATATTTCTTAGAATAATGTTCCGATGGTAAATTCCACGGCGCTGTGCGCTTCGGTTCCCTGGGGATGCAGATTGTATCCCCACTCCAGACGCAACGGCCCGATGGGCGATATCCAGCGGAGTTCAATTCCCGTACCGTATCGAAGGGCCCTGAGCAAAACCGGCTCGTCATCGTCAAACGCGCGCCCGGCATCGAAGAAAAGCACTCCCTTGACTTTGGCTTCCGGCACCAGCGGGAAGATGTATTCGGCATTGAAGACGAGTTCCTTGTTCCCGCCGAGAACCTCGTTCGTGGCGGGATCGACCGGACCGGCCCGTCCGAATTTAAAACCGCGCACCGTATTGATGCCGCCGACATAGAAACGTTCCGGAATCGGGAGTTCGGTCCCTTGCATGCCGTGAGCATAGCCGAACAGGCTGTGCAACGAGAAAACGGTATCCCAAAAAAGCGGGTAAAACTGGCCCCCATCCACCGTGGTCTTTACAAAATTATTGTTTCCGCCCAGATACTGGCTGGCGTATTGAACCGTCAACGCCGTTCGCGTTCCTTCCTTGGGATCAAAGTAAAAATCCCTCGTGTCCCGCGCCAGGGTTCCTCCGACGCTTCCGGTCACCGACTTTCCCGATTGTTCCTGGATTCGCAAAGGAGCCACTGAAGTCAGATGAAAGACATCCAAAGTCTCCAACGTATAATTCATAGTCCCGGTGATATATTCGGTGAAGTATTTCCCCAATACGACGTCTCCCCCGATCGTTTTTTCACTGTAGGAATCGAAATCCCGCCTTTGGTTAAACAGATCCACGGTTCCGGACACCGGATGGTCGAACATGTACGGTTCACGGTAGGTCAGACTGTACGAGTGGGTGATCTTGCCGAATTGAGCCTGGCCGCGAAGAAGCTCGCCCGAGCCAAAAAGATTTCCCTGGGTGATGTCCACCATTCCCACCAGACGATCGACGGAGCTGTACCCGCCGCCGACGCTGAATGAGCCGGTCGACTTTTCCTTGACTTGAACATTCAGATCCACCTGGTCCGGGCCCACCCGTTGCGGCACGATCTCCACGGAGTCGAAGAAATTCAGATTGTTGATGCGCTGGAAGCTACGCCGCAACAATTTGGTGTCCACCAGCTCCTGCTCGTTCAAGCGCAGCTCCCGGCGAATCACCTTGTCGCGGGTTTTGTCGTTTCCCGAGATCGTGATTTGACGGACCCGCATTTGATTGTCTTCGGTGACCTCCAGGGACAAGTCCACCGTCTTCATCGCCGGGTTCGATGTGTACTGCGGGATCACTGTGGCGTAGAGATAGCCCTTCTCGCCGTACAAATCATGGATCGCCGCCACGCCGTCCCGCAACACATTTTTTCGGAACAGATCCCCCTCCTTCAACTTCAAGGCTTCCCGCAGGCGATCGGTCGAAAGAACGTGGTTGCCGTTCAGGGTAATCGTTCGGACCCGGAACTGGTCACCCTCGATCAATGGAAACACAATGGACGTGCGGACCGTATGAAATTGGTAGGGATAGTCGATCTCTCCGTGCAGAATGGGAAAGGTCACAAGGGTCTGGGACCGGTCTTCCTTAAAATCGATCGACGGGGTTCCCACCTGGATTTGAAGGTACCCGTTGTTCAGATAATAATCCTTCAGCTTGTCGATGTCCTCGTTCAAGGCTTCCTTCTTGAAATATCCGCTGCTGGTCAGCCAGGAGGTCATATACGAATATTCCTGCGTGTCGATGTTTTTCTGAAGCGTTCGGCGCGGAAAGTTTTTGTTTCCGTTAAAGTCGATTTTTTTAACCGTCGCTTTGGCCCCTTCCTTGATGTAAAATGTCAGGGCCGCCTTGTCTCCCTCCATCTTCAGAACCGGGATAACAATCGTGTTATAATAGCCCTCCTCGTCATAATACTGCCGCAGCTTTTCCGCGTTTTCTTTCACCTCCCGATCGTCCAGGAAGCTCTGCGGCTTGATCGTGATCTTCTCCTTCAGCTTGTCGGCAAGAACTTCCACGTTGCCCACGAAGTTCGTCTCGGTGATGTAAGGCCGTTCGGACACCTGGTAGATGACCTTCACGCCACCGTCCGCCGGTTCCGAATCCACCCGCACATCCCCAAAAAAACCCAATTGATAGAGTGCGTTGATATCTTCGCGGATCCGGTCCGCCGATAAAGGGCTTCCTTCCGTCGTTTTGATCCGGGACCGAATGGTCGACGTCTCGATCCTCTTGTTGCCGCGAATCTCGATCGCCACGACGGTCTTTCCCTCCGTAGGATTTCCGATTTGTCCGAATGATGTTTGATCTAAATTAAGATTGAAGCCCCAGATGAAGATCAATACGGTCAACGGCGCCCAACGCCTGAGCATTCGTCCAATAAACCTTTCCTTTGCGTCAATGATGAAAATTTCTTTATTGTAACATCTGAAAAATTAATTGTAAATCAAAAATCATCCTCTCGCGAGACGACCCAAAACTCAGGTCGTTGCCTGTTCGAAAAGAGGGTTTTTGAAATTCAGCCGGGAAGAATCAGGGATGGAACGACCCGTCAATCTCTAGCGGGTACGAACCTCGATATACTGGATACGGCCCCGGTCGTTGATGAACGCGTTGGCGATCCAACTGATCACCGACAGGAAAAGCGCTCCGAATACGGAAGACCAAAAGCCGGTCACGTGAAATCCCTTCACCACGGCCCCGGCGATGTACAGCATGAATCCATTGATGACCAGAACGAACAGGCCCAGCGTCAGAAGGGTGATCGGAAGCGTCAGGAAAAGCAGGATGGGTCGAACGACGGAATTCATGACGCCCAGCACCGCCGCGGCCACGAATGCGGCCAGAAGATGATCCACCTCGATCCCCTTAACGACATGACTGACGAGGATCAACGCCAGCGCATTGATAACCCATCGAATTAAGATCCCTTTCATATCGGCCAGCTTACTGGATGTGTTTAAAAAAAGCAATGCATTTCATCGCGACTTGGCGCAACGGAATCCCGTATCCGGGTATCGGTCCAACGGATCCGCGAACAAACGATGCGCCGCGCGGTAGAAGAGGCCCAGGGTGTAATGCCCTCCCCCTCCGCCCCAACTTCCCCCGCGAATCACCTTCAATCCTTCTCCGAACAGGGGGCTGGTTTGCGAGTTGCCCGGATAGGGTTGATACCCGTCCTCCACCCATTCGCCGACGTTTCCGATCAAATCATAAACTCCATAAGGACTCTTTCCGGACTCGAAATGGCCGACCGGCATCGTATCGTTGGGTTCGGAGTCGCCCGTATTCGCACGGCCGGCCTCGTAAGTGTTCCCCCAGGGATACTCGAGTCCGTCCGGACCCCGCGCGGATTTTTCCCATTCGGCCTCGGTCGGCAGCCGCCTTCCCGCCCATCGACAATACTGTTGCGCATCGTACCAGCTGACGAAGGCCACGGGATGGTTGTCGCGGCCGGGGGCGAACGTCCCGTTTTTCCAGTCGGGCGGAATCCGGTATCCGGTCCGGTCCGTGAAGACCTTGTACTGCGCCTGCGTGACTTCAAACCGATCGATAAAGAACAAGGGAAGATAGATTTTTCGTTGCGGGTGTTCATCCTGATACAAGGGCCGGACCATGCCCATTTGAACTCCGATCCCTTCGGTATCGACCTTGTCGCTTCCCATGATAAAATCCCCGGCCGGAATCGCCACCATCCCGTTCGGAGCGGACGGCTGGGAACATCCCCACAATAAAATGACCGCCATCCCGATTCGACCGATGCAAGCCCTTTTCTTTCTCCGGGATCCTTGCACTGAAAACGCGGACCGACGCAGGCCGTCAGTCATGGATCTCCCATCCCTGATCCGCAAAGCTGACGTACCGACCGTCTCCGAGCACGATGTGGTCCAGGACCTTGATGCCCATAATCCGACCGGCCTTCACAAGACGCCGCGTCAATTCGCGATCCTCGGGACTCGGGGCAGGGTCCCCGCTGGGATGATTATGCAACAGGATGACGGCGGACGCGGACTCCCGCACGGCCGGCTTGAACACCTCGCGCGGATGAACAATATTGAGGGACAGGCTTCCCGTGGATACGGTGATCTCCTTCAGCAACCGGTTCTTACCGTCGAACATCAGCAGCATAAAATGCTCTTTTTTGGCATCCCGGAGCAGGGGATAATAATGATGATAGACGTCCCGGCTGGAAAGGGCGCGAAGCTCCCCGTGAAGAGGCTGCGCCAGCGACCGTCGCCCCAATTCCAGAGAGGCCAGGATCTGCGAGGCCTTGGCCGGTCCGATTCCATCGACCGCGCATAACTCAGAAACGCTGATCTGTTTTAGCGCGGCCAATCCGCCGAACCGCCTCAGGAGAAGATGGGCCACCTCGACCGCGCTGCACTTTTTCCGGCCGGTCCGCAACAAAATCGCCAGAAGCTGCGCATCGGAGAGCGTTTCCGGTCCCTGCCGAATCAATCGCTCGCGGGGACGTTCGGTCTCCGGCCAGCTTTTAATACCCTTTGCGGTATTCGTCTTCACCGAATCCATCGCTCCGGCTCCTGTATTTTATGTAGTCTGTTACTTACAAAAATTACAATTTTCGGCATTTTCAAATGGATGAATGAGCGGCTAGGATCTTCCACTTATGCCATTTCATTATAATTTCAATTGCTTAAGAGCCTGTTCAAAAATGGCACATCGCTTGCAGTAAGGTATGGTCAAGATTTCAACCACGCAAGGAGGGTGACTTCCATGAAATGTCCAAAATGCAACGGCTTGATGTTCATCGAACGGTTTGCCGATTACTTTCTGACTTTTCATGCATGGAAATGCGTCAATTGCGGCGCGATCATGGATCAAACCATCCTGTCCAACCGGGCCAAGGGCGCCGAAATGGAGTTGATGCTCCAGACGGTCCCCACCGAAAAGAATACCGACGACTGAGAACCGGGACGATCCAAGCCGGCTCAAACGGGTTTTCCGCTGAAGGCGGGAAACCCGTTTTTTTCAGGTCGCCCGCGTTCGAATCCGCGCACGGCCGTTCAGCGCTTCAAGATTCCGGACAATGAAACGTAAACTTAAACTGCCGGTTTTGATTCTCACCGGCGATACGAACCCCGTTCAAGGTTAAGGAAACCGCACGGCATTTATCCGTCGGGACTTTACGAAAGAGCAGAATCCCGTACGTCGATCCTCCCGAAGGGACGTCCGAGTTCTTCAAACGAAGTTGGAGAATTTTATCCATCTCCTCTTTGGCCACCCCGACCGGCTTAGGAACAAGAACGATCTTCTCACCCGGCAGTCCGCCCGAGGCGTAATAATCCAGGCTTTCATCCGCGGATAGAACGGCATAACGTTTCTGGTCGTCGTCCGATAACTGAGCGCCCCGGCCGTCGATGGCGACCGTATCCTGCGTCCGATTCCGAATTGTCACCTCGAACGCGGTGAAATAAGCCGAGAGATCAATTCCAAGCCGTTCACGTTCTTCATTTCCAAATCCGGAAGTATCGATCGGTTTGATCTCCACGATCACCTGATTCGAAGCGGTTAGAGAATCCGGGCCCGCCGAAACGGGATTAAGATAGGGAGCCCGTGTTCCGCAGGCCGAGGCCAGAAGTAGAAAGGAGAGGGGGAACCACGATACGCGCGCTGGAAGGGAAAAGACCATCGAACCCTCCTGCTTGAAATGTTCTCATTATAATGAATCAAAAATGGCCTGTCAAAAAGCCGGGACGCCGGAATCAACTTTTTTCCAGAAGGTCGCAGGCGCGTTTCGCGCCGTTCTCACCGCGAAGCCGCTCCCCCATTTGGGCCGCCCGGTCGGCGTATCTCCGATCGGCCGCAAGCTCGGCGATATTCCTTTGCAGGACTCTTGATGTGACCTTCCGGAACGGCACGACGCGGGCGATCCCCAGGCGCGCCGCACGACGGGCGTTGTCGGGTTGATCAAACGCCGCGGGCGTCACGAGCATCGGGCGGCCGGCCGCCAGCGCCTGGGCCGTCGTGCCGATGCCGCCCGGATGAACAACGACGGATGCGTAGGGAAAAACCTCGGAATACGGAAGATACGGGAATACCTTGAGATGTTCCGACTCATCGATGTCGTCGGACGGCAAGGAGCCCGTGATCAGGACGGCCCGCCGGCCGAGCCGGTTCGCCGCCTCAAGCGCCTTTTGGAAAAAATCCCCCGGGTCCATCGAAACCGATGAACCCAGTGTGAAGACAATCGGCGCTTCTCCGGCTGCAAGAAAGGTCTTAAGCTCGCCGGAAACGGCGGAGCTCGGACGGCCATCGTAGTGGGCGAAGCCGCAGATTTCCGTATTCGCCGGCCAGTCGGGCTGGGGCTCCGCGAGCCACCGCGAGAAAAGCGCGAGATTGAGCCGCGGCGAGAATTGACCCTCGAACATCGCGACCTTTTTTGAGGGCGGCAGCCCGATCTCGGCGCGAAGATCATGAAGCGGTTTCTCCCAGGAGGCGCTCACGGCCTTTGCCAATCCGAATATCCAGCGATACGGGCCGATCCCGAGCCTTCGCAGGAGATGAAGCCACGGCGCGGCCGGAATCACGGACGGGTCATGGCTCGAGAAAAAACTCATCGGCGACAGCACCGTTGAGACCCATGGAATCCCCCGCTTCTCCGCCACGAGCGGCAGCGCAAAGGTTATTGGGTGCGACACCAGAAGATCCGCGCCCGCGGCGGCGCGGAAAAGATCCTCGTAGCCTTCCCGCACAAAAGGCATCACCACGCGCCGGATGAGATACACCGGACCCTTGCGGGGGTGAATGACCCGCCGGACGACTTCCTCCGGGCTGCCCAACTGGGACTCAAGCGGACGCATCACCGTGAACTCGATGCCCTCGCCCTCGACCGCCTCGCGATAACGGTCGAGCGTGACGATCAACGGCCGGTGGCCGCGGGACTTGAGTTCCTTCGCGATCGCCAGATAGGGATGGAGATCGCCCAGCGACCCGAATGTCGCGATCAGGATGCGCTTGCCGGATGCGTGGGAAGGACGGCTATCGAATGACATAACGGATTAACAGGCGACCGTGGCCGTGGATTGGTTTGTAATTTCATCCCCGATGATTTTGTCCCCTTCCATCTTTATTTTCCCTTGGTAAGTCCGAACCGTGCAACAATGTCCGTCCCTGAAAATAAAACGGTAGCCCTGATCCGTTTTGACCAAAACGGTTTCCTTTAATTGAATCAAATTCCGACTGATTTCATCTTGAGGTCCGGGCAGGCCGAAACAGGTGCCCGGCTTGTATTTGCCGATCAGATATTCCTTGATCATCGATTCCCGGCGGGAAGCATCCGCCTGAACTTCCGATGGAGCCGGTTGAAATGAATGAACGCAGCCACCGATGAAAACAATCAAGATCGGAAGAATGAGAGGGAGATTTTGTTTCGATGTCATGGACGCTCCCCTGCGACGACGCCGGTTAGGGACCGGTGTCGAAACCGTATTCACGCTCGACCTTGCAGATCCGGATCCGGTAAGATCGATACCAGGTCTCCCGGCCTTTTCGTTGCGCCTCCCTGTGTTCCATCTGCCGCTTCCAGGACCGGATCGCTTCGGGTGTTTTCCAATACGAAACCGTGATTCCCAGCCCTGCTTCGCGAACCGATTCCACACCAAGATATCCGGGCTGCGCGGCGGCGAGTTTCAGCATCCGTTCGGAGGTTTCCTTATAACCCTCATCGGTATCCGTCCGCACCGATGTGAATATCACGGCATAATACGGCGGCTCCGGAGTCATGGCCATGCCCCTCATCTCCCATCCCCTCGCGAAAATCTCCGATGCTTCTTGCCATCCGCCGCCCGGCCGCACCCTTACGCCCGCCCGGGGCTTGTTCGTCTGTTTTCATGCTACGGCAAGCCTGAATAGAAGTCAATCGGTCGAGCACGACGCCGGAGCCGCTTGACGCCCCCCTCCCGGCTCCCCCATAATAATCTCATGCGCGTGATTGCGGGAGAAGCGAAGGGACGGCGGCTTAGAAGCCCCCGCGGGACGGAGGTCCGCCCGACCTCGGACAAGGTGAAGGAGGCGCTGTTTTCGATTCTGGGGAACCGGATCGTGGACGCGCGTATGCTGGATCTGTTCGCCGGAACCGGCGCGATCGGGATCGAGGCCTTAAGCCGCGGCGCCGCCCGGGTCGTTTTCGTCGAGACGGATCGCGCCATGACCGATCTTCTCGAAAAGAATCTCACGGCCTGCGGATTTCAATCCCGCGCCGAGATCCACCGGACGGACGCCTTCAAATTCCTCAAGCGGACGCACGGCCCGTACGACCTGATCTTCGCCGATCCGCCCTATCACGCCTGGCCGCTTAAAAAGTTATTGCCTGCCCTGGGGCGGGGTGCTATGATATCTCCAGGCGGTCTTTTGATCGTCGAGCATTTTCGTAAAACCGCACTCCCGAAGCCGTCGGGCAAGCTGCGGGTTGTCCGCGCCTATGAATACGGAGACACGGTTTTAACCCTTTACCGCGAAGAATCGAGTCCAGGATGAAAATCGGCGTCTACCCGGGGACATTCGATCCGATCACGAACGGGCATATCGACATCATCCGCCGAAGCCTTCAGGTCTTCGACAAGGTGATCGTGGCCGTCGCCCCCAATCCCAAAAAGAAGCCGATCTTCGACATCCGCGAGCGCGTCGAGATGATCCGGGAAGCCACCCGGGACATCCGGAACGTGGAAATCGAGATCTTCGAAGGACTGCTGGCCGAATACATGAGACGCAAAGGCGTCCATGCGATCATCCGGGGGCTGCGGGCGATCTCGGACTTCGAGCATGAATTCATGATGGCGCTGATCAACCGCAAGCTGGACGGCAACGTGGAGACCGTCTTCTTGATGCCGAGCGAGGAATACTCCTACGTCACCTCGAGCGCGGTCAAAGAGGTGGCCAGTTACGGGGGAATCGTCAAAGATCTGGTCCCTTCCATCGTCGCCCGGCGCTTGCAGGAACATTTCAAGAAAAAACAGAAATGAAACTCGCCCAACGCGTCAGCACCGTTCAGCCGTCCGCGACGCTGGCCCTCTCGGCCAAAGCGAAAGCGCTCAAGGCCCAGGGAATCGAGGTGATCGATTTCGGCCTGGGCGAACCGGACTTCGACACGCCCGAAGCGGTGAAAAACGCCGCGATCGAGGCGCTGCGGGCCGGCTTCACGAAGTACACCGCCCCCGGCGGGATCGACGACCTGAAAGCGGCCATCGTTGAAAAGTTTCAGCGAGACAACCACCTCCGGTACGAGAAGAACCAGGTCGTCGTTTCCTGTGGGGCGAAGCACAGCCTCTACAACCTGGCCCAGGTGCTGTTCGAGCGCGGCGATGAAGTGCTGATCCCCGCGCCGTACTGGGTTTCCTATCCGGATCAGGTCCGGCTCAACGACGCCACGCCGGTCTTCATCGAGACCCGCGAAGAGAACCGTTTCCTGCTGACGAGGGCGCTGCTGGCCCAGCGGATCACCCCCCGCACGAAGGCGCTGATCCTGAACACGCCGTCCAACCCGACCGGATCGGCCTACACGCAAAAACAGATCGAGGAGCTCGCCGAGGTCATTCTGGAAAAACGGCTGATCGTCATCTCGGACGAGATCTACGAGCCGTTCGTGTACGATCGGTTCCAGCACGTCAGCATCGCGGCCCTTTCCCCCGAACTGAAGGACCGGACGATCGTCGTGAACGGCGTGTCGAAAGCGTATGCGATGACCGGCTGGCGGATCGGCTATGCCGCCGGACCCAAGGAGGTCGTCACGGCCATCGAGACCGTCCAAAGTCAGAGCACCTCGAACCCGACATCGATCGCACAGAAGGCGGCCGTGGCGGCCCTGCGCGGCGGCCCGGAATTTACACGGACCATGGTGGCCGAGTTCGACCGGCGCCGCCGCTACATTGTGGACCGCTTGAATCAAATGACGGGCGTGTCCTGCCTCATGCCGACGGGGGCCTTCTATGCCTTCCCCAACGTCACGGACCTGCTTCAATCCCGATGGAAGGACCGCGTCCTGAAAACGGCCAACGACCTGGCGGATTATTTCCTGGAAGAAGCCCGGACCGCCGTGGTCGCCGGAGACGCCTTCGGCGCACCGGGTCATCTGCGAATTTCCTACGCCACCGCCCTGCCGTTGATCGAAAAGGGCATGGACCGGATGGCCGAGGCCATTTCAAAACTTAAAGTCAAAAATTAGGGAGATCCCACAACTTGCCGATTTACGAATACGAGTGCGAATCCTGCCATCACCGCATCGAGGTCATGCAAAAAATAAACGATCCTCCGTTGAAAAAATGCGACCGTTGCGGCAAAAAACTAAAAAAGATCATTTCCGCTTCCGGCATCCAGTTCAAGGGGTCCGGATGGTATGTGACGGACTATTCGCAGAAGATGAAATCCAAGGAAGACAAGAAACCCGGAGATGGCAAGAAGAAAGAAGCGTCCGCTTCGGCGCCGGACGCTTCCTCCAAGCCCAACAGCGCCCCTAAATCGGATAGTCCGGCCAAGAAAGAGCCCTCCTCCAAATCCTAGCGGAGGATGATCAAGCCCGTCGGCCGCGACGCCCGGCTCCGACGATTCGGGCCGGTCTCGATGTGATCCGAGTCCTCGGCTTGACATCCAGACTACCGGATGCTATCCTCAATCATATCTTTTGAGGGAAACAGGAGCGTTGATGCTGCCCTGGGACCTGGAATCTCAAAAGCCACTCCTGATTCGAACTCCACTTATCCTCATTTTTTCATTCTGCCTGTTTTTTTCAGGCGTTCTTCCGGCATGGTCGCAGACGGCTCAACTCAGCTGGGACCCCAACACCGATCCTGATTTGGGCGGATACAAGATCTATTACGGAACCTCCTCCAGAAATTATTCCCAGTCCGTCGATGCAGGCCGTGCCGTGAATTACGAAATCACCGGGCTCCTGGGAGGCGTTATTTATTATTTCGCCGCCACGGCATATAACACGGCCGGCCAGGAAAGCGCCTATTCAAACGAAGTCACGTACATGTCCGGAAATTCTTCTCCGGTCGCGGGGCCGCTTGCGACCATCACCGTAACACCCGCCTCCTCGACGATCGGAACGGGCTACACCCAGCAGTATGCCGCAATCGGGAAGGATGCCCAAGGACTGCAATTGAGCGACGTTGCGTTCATTTGGTCGTCGAGCGATCCGGGCACGGCCGCGATCAGCAACACAGGGCTGGCCAGCGGGCTTTCAGCCGGCAGCGCGTCGATTTCGGCCTCAAGCGGCGGCGTGGTGAGTCATTCGTCTCTGCTTCAGGTCACCGCCCCGTCGGATCAGAGTACTCCTCCGTCAACCCAGGTCACCCCTCCGACGAATCAAGTCTCGGAAACATCGCCGCCGAATGTCCAGGCGGCGGTCATTGAAATAAGCCCTCTATCAGCCGTCATTGCGGTTGATACCAGCCAGCAATTCGTGGCGATCGCAAAAGATGCGCAGGGATCCCAACTCAACGGAGTCCCGGTCACGTGGGCTTCCAGCAGTTCCGACACCGCCACGATCAACAGCGCCGGCATGGCGACCGCCCTGTCCGTGGGAACGTCGCAGATCTTCGCCATGGCCGCTTCGGTGAGAAGCAACTCCGTCGCTCTCACGGTCACCCATCCGCAGCAATCGTACACGACGGCCAGCGGCGGCGGGTGCGGTTTTGTCCGGATGAAGGGCGGGCGGCCGCCCGATGCCAGACAAATCGCCGCCAACCTGCTGATTTTCTCTGTTCCCCTCCTATTCAGCGTCCTCTCGAAGCGAGCGAAGCAATGGTTGAACATGCGGCGGGAGGATTGGGTCGAGCTTTTTGCGGTCTGGAACGGGTTGAGGGTCGCGGCGGTCGCCGTCGGTGTCTTCCTTTTCGCCGTCATGACGCAGGAGGCGATGACGTTCATTTCCAGCGCCATTTAAATTATTTTCAAGGGGGACACGATGAGAACACACTTTCTGATCGACCGAACGTTCCAGATCAAATGGATGTTGAAAATATTTCTCCTGACGGCGGCGGTTTCCCTCATCATCGGATGGACGATCTTTTACGCCGTTTGGGACGCCACCACGACGCAGTTGAAGGGATTGGTCGCCCAGGCGGTTTTGAAACAGGACCAGGTCATCCCCATTTCATCCACGATCAAATCCTCGATCGCCACCGCGCTGCTGGCGCGCGGTTTCATCCTGATTTTCATCGTGGCCGTCTTCAGCATCTTCCTGACACATCGCGTGGCCGGCCCGATCTACAAAATCAAAAAAACGATCCGGCTCGTGCGCGACGGGCGATCGTCCGAACGGGTCGTCCTCCGGAAGCACGACGAATTCAAGGATCTGGGCCAGGAAATCAACACGCTGATCGAATTTCTTCAGCAGAACAAATAAAAAGCCCGCCCCTGCCAAAGCAAGGGCGGGCTTTGATTATACCCGGCGGCGTCCTACTTTCCCATGCCTGTAAAGGCATAGTATCATCGGCCCAGGAGGGCTTAACTTCCGTGTTCGGGATGGGAACGGGTGTGACCCCTCCGGTCAGGCCACCGAGAATTCGTTGAAGACTGGTTATTCAAACGCGGATCGGGAAGATCCAACTTATTAGAAGCAAAATATACGGTCAAGCCTCACGGCCGATTAGTACGGGTGAGCTGCAGTCCTTACGAACCTTCCACCCCCCGCCTATCAATCTTGTAGTCTACAAGAGGCCTTTAGGGACCTTACGGTCCGGGATATCTAGTTTTAGGGTGGGTTTCCCGCTTAGATGCTTTCAGCGGTTATCCCTACCGAACATAGCTACTCAGCACTGCTCCTGGCGGAACAACTGACACACCAGAGGTTCGTCCGTTCCGGTCCTCTCGTACTAGGAACAGCTCCCTTCAAATATCCTCCACCCACGACAGATAGGGACCAAACTGTCTCACGACGTTTTGAACCCAACTCTCGTACCGCTTTAATGGGCGAACAGCCCAACCCTTGGGACCTACTTCAGCCCCAGGATGCGATGAGTCGACATCGAGGTGCCAAACCGCATCGTCGATGTGAACTCTTGGATGCGATCAGCCTGTTATCCCCGGCGTACCTTTTATCCGTTGAGCGATGGCCCTTCCACACAGAACCACCGGATCACTAAGCCCCACTTTCGTGCCTGTTCGACTTGTTTGTCTCACAGTCAAGCTCCCTTTTGCCTTTACACTCGACGGCTGATTTCCGACCAGCCTGAGGGAACCTTTGGGCGCCTCCGTTACAGTTTAGGAGGCGACCGCCCCAGTCAAACTACCCACCAGGCACTGTCCCCGATCCCGATAAGGGACCCGGGTTAGAACGTCGGATTAATAAGGGTGGTATTTCACTGACGCCTCCACGAAAGCTAGCGCTCCCGCTTCAAAGGCTCCCACCTATGCTACACAGATTCGTCCAACATCCCGTGCCAAGTTATAGTAAAGGTGCACAGGGTCTTTCCGTCTAGTCGCGGGCACCCGGCTTCTTCACCGGAACAACAATTTCGCTGAGTCACTCGCTGAGACAATGCTCCAGTCGTGATGCCATTCATGCAGGTCGGAACTTACCCGACAAGGAATTTCGCTACCTTAGGACCGTTATAGTTACGGCCGCCGTTTACTGGGGCTTCGGTTCAGAGCTTCGCCTTGCGGCTGACCCCTCTCGTTAACCTTCCAGCACCGGGCAGGCATCAGTCCCTATACCTCCTCTTCCGAGTTGGCAGAGACCTGTGTTTTTGGTAAACAGTCGCCAGAGCCACTTTACTGCGACCCGTTTCGGCTCAGCCTGTACGGCCTCACCTACCACGGGCACCCCTTCTCCCGAAGTTACGGGGCTAACTTGCCTAGTTCCTTAGCGAGTGTTCTCTCACGCGCCTTAGAGTTTTCCTCCTACCTACCTGTGTCGGTTTACGGTACGGTCACCGAAATGACTCGCTACGAGGATTTTCTCGGCAGCATGGGATCAGTCCGTTTACGGCCTTACGGCCTCCCCATCACCTCTCGGAGTTAACGGCCTCCCGGATTTGCCTAAGAGACCCCCCTACGGGCTTGGACCCCCACTTCCGATCGGGGGCGGTACTTGCCCTTCTGCGTCACCTCTTCACTAACATAACGTCACTCGGTGGTACAGGAATATTCACCTGTTGTCCATCACCTACGCCTTTCGGCCTCGGTTTAGGCACCGACTAACCCTGGGAGGACGAACCTTCCCCAGGAAACCTTAGGTTTTCGGCGTCCATGATTCTCACATGGATTAACGCTACTTATGCCGGCAGAATCTCTTCTCTGCGGTCCAGTTGTCCTCGTCGGTCAACCTTCGCCCCACAGAGAATGCTCCCCTACCACTTGACGGATCCGAAGATCCACCAAGTCCGCAGCTTCGGTCACGGGCTTGAGCCCCGTTGGATTTTCGGCGCAGGTTCGCTCGACCAGTGAGCTATTACGCACTCTTTAAAGGATGGCTGCTTCTAAGCCAAC
The DNA here is from genome assembly GCA_035517655.1 of Nitrospiria bacterium. Classification (NCBI taxonomy): domain Bacteria; kingdom Pseudomonadati; phylum Nitrospirota; class Nitrospiria; species Nitrospiria bacterium. Next base: position 41,357 of record DATIYJ010000012.1, read on the forward strand.
CTCCTGGCTGTTTAAGCGCGCCCACAACCTTTCCCACTTAGCCCGTAGTTAGGGACCTTAGCTGGCGGTCTGGACTCTTTTCCTTTCGACCATGGACCTTAGCGCTCATAGTCTGACTCCTCTCCTGCAGGACACGGCATTCGGAGTTTGGTTGGGTTTGGTAGCGCGGTAACGCCCCTAGTCCATCCAGTGCTCTACCACCGCGGCTGATCGGAGAAGGCTAGCCCTAAAGCTATTTCGGGGAGAACCAGCTATCACGAGCCTTGATTAGCCTTTCACCCCTACCCACAGCTCATCCGAGTCTTTTGCAACAGGCATCGGTTCGGACCTCCGTCTCGTGTTATCGAGACTTCATCCTGGCCATGGGTAGATCGACTCGCTTCGGGTCTACTCGACGCAACTGAACGCCCTATTCGGACTCGCTTTCGCTACGGCTCCATCTCTTCGACTTAACCTTGCTGCGCCGAGTAACTCGCCGGCTCATTAAGCAAAAGGCACACCGTCACACATTCCCCTTGCGGGGCATAGTGCTCCGATTGCTTGTAGGCATACGGTTTCAGGTTCTATTTCACTCCCCTCACCGGGGTTCTTTTCGCCTTTCCCTCACGGTACTGGTTCACTATCGGTCATAAAGAGTATTTAGTCTTGGAATGTGGTCCTCCCGGATTCCCACAGGGTTTCTCGGGCCCCGTGGTACTTAGGAAATCAACCGAAGGAGCCTTGTGCCTTTTAGCTTACGGGACTATCACCCTCTTTGATTGGACTTTCCAGACCATTCAGCGAAGGCCAAGGTTTGTAACTCCCCGTTCCGTCCTCACCCGGAACCGGCTGATTCCTGCAACCCCGATGATACAACGCGTAAGGGCTTACATATCATCGGTTTAGACTGATCCCCGTTCGCTCGCCACTACTTGGGGAATCTCGATTGATTTTTTTTCCACCAGGTACTGAGATGTTTCACTTCCCTGGGTAAGCTTCATCTGCCTATGTATTCAGCAGAAGATGTTCCTTCTTCAAAGGAACGGGTTGCCCCATTCGGGTACCCCCGGATCAAAGCCTGCTTGCGGCTCCCCGAGGCTTATCGCAGCTGGCCACGCCCTTCATCGCCTCTTTATGCCAAGGCATCCACCGTACGCCCTTTGTAGCTTGACCATAAGTTTGCTTCTAACAACTTAGGTCTTCTTGAATATACTTCCACACTCAGCGTGTTGAAATGCCCAGTCTTCATACTGCTATTCGATTGTCAAAGAACGTCTCATGGAACTTAAAACCCATGAGAAGTAGATCAATGGAACATTAGACCGCAATCGAGACTTTCAAGCGACCGATCTAATGCTCTATTGTTCCACTCCTCGATTGCTCTGTTTCGCCCTTGGCGAAACTGGTGGAGCTGACCCGGATCGAACGGGCGACCCCCTGCTTGCAAAGCAGGTGCTCTCCCAACTGAGCTACAGCCCCGAAAATTTCCGCTGGAAATTTTCCCCTATTTACCATTTACGATTTACGAGATCGATGGTCCGTCGGATGCTCGTAAACGGCGAATCGTAAATAGGGCAGGATTTGCAGGGCAAATCCTGGTGGGCCTAGGTAGAATCGAACTACCGACCTCACGCTTATCAGGCGTGCGCTCTAACCAACTGAGCTATAGGCCCGTCAACTGCAGTCTAAATGTCGGTAGTCTAATAGATCCGTTTCAGCCTGAAGCCGTAGCTCAAGCCATCGGCCCAAATCCTAAAGGGCCGATTCGATGAAGACCGAACCGTGTCTTGAAACGGTTTGGGTCCTTCAAAACTAAATAGGTGTGCCGTTCGAGTCAAGGTTTGGTCTCCTTAGAAAGGAGGTGATCCAGCCGCAGGTTCCCCTACGGCTACCTTGTTACGACTTCACCCCAATCACCAATGATACCTTGGGCGCCTGCCTCCCCTTGCGGGGTTAGCGTCGGCGACTTCTGGTGCGATCGGCTTTCGTGGTGTGACGGGCGGTGTGTACAAGGCCCGGGAACGTATTCACCGCGGCGTGCTGATCCGCGATTACTAGCGATTCCGCCTTCACGGGGTCGAGTTGCAGACCCCGATCTGAACTGAGAGGCCGTTTTTGAGATTTGCTCCACCTTGCGGTCTTGCGTCTCTTTGTCAGCCCCATTGTAGCACGTGTGTGGCCCTGGGCATAAAGGCCATGATGACTTGACGTCGTCCCCACCTTCCTCCCATTTGTCATGGGCAGTTCCCTCAGGGTGCCCGGCATGACCCGATGGCAACAGAGGGCGAGGGTTGCGCTCGTTGCGGGACTTAACCCAACACCTCACGGCACGAGCTGACGACAGCCATGCAGCACCTGTGCAGACTCCCCTTGCGGGGTCCCTCCCTTTTCAGTTCGGTACCATCTGCATGTCAAACCCAGGTAAGGTTCTTCGCGTTGCGTCGAATTGAACCACATGCTCCACCGCTTGTGCGGGCCCCCGTCAATTCCTTTGAGTTTCAACCTTGCGGCCGTACTCCCCAGGCGGGACACTTACTGCGTTAGCTGCGGCACAGCCGGCCTTCGCCGGCTACACTTAGTGTCCATCGTTTAGGGCGTGGACTACCAGGGTATCTAATCCTGTTTGCTCCCCACGCTTTCGCACCTCAGCGTCAGGGACGTTCCAGAGAGCCGCCTTCGCCACCGGCCTTCCTCCCGATCTCTACGCATTTCACCGCTCCACCGGGAATTCCGCTCTCCTCTCCCGTCCTCTAGCCAGGCAGTCACCCACGACGTTCCCCTGTTAAGCAGGGGGATTTTACATGGGACTTACCCGGCCGCCTACGTGCTCTTTACGCCCAGTAACTCCGAACAACGCTCGCCACCTCTGTCTTACCGCGGCTGCTGGCACAGAGTTAGCCGTGGCTTTTTCTGGAGGTACCGTCAAGCTTATCCGCTGTTCACAGATAAGCCTTCTTCCCTCCCAAAAGGGGTTTACAACCCGAAAGCCTTCATCCCCCACGCGGCGTCGCTGCGTCAGGTTTTCACCCATTGCGCAATATTCCTCACTGCTGCCTCCCGTAGGAGTCTGGCCCGTGTCTCAGTGCCAGTGTGGCTGATCGTCCTCTCAGACCAGCTACCCGTCATCGCCTTGGTAGGCCGTTACCCTACCAACTAGCTGATGGGACGTGAGCCCATCCTCCTGCGACAGCCCCTTGCGGGCGCTATCTTTAACCCTTCGGCTTTAACCTCCGGGTTGCATGCGGTATTAGCTCTCCTTTCGGAGAGTTATTCCCCACATGAGGGCAGGTTACTCACGTATTATTCACCCGTTCGCCACTTTACCGCCCCCCTTGCGGAGGGTTTCTCGTGCGACTTGCATGTGTTAGGCGCGCCGCCAGCGTTCGTTCTGAGCCAGGATCAAACTCTCGATTAAAACTCTATTACAGGTTTGAGACTGAACCCATTCTACAAACGGCACACACTATTTAGTTTTCAAAGACCCGTATAATGACAACCCATAAAAGTCGTCAGGAATTTCCGTCAACCCCTTCGGCAAACCTGAAGTCCGCTCTTGAGGAGAATAGAGTTTATACCATACGAATTTAATTCTGTCAACAAATTTCTTGTAAATTGTTCGGATTTTTTAGGACAGGCAGGCCGTGACCCGATCTCCGTCGACGGAACGGATCCGGACCGGCCGGATCCGGTTCATGAATTCGTCCGGCCCGGGAAGAAGGACCTTGATGTAGTTGTCGGTGATGCCCTTCAGCAGACCCGTTTCGGGATCGCGTTCCTTCTCGATCAAGGCCGGCAGTTCCCGACCGACCCGGGCGTCGAAAAACCGCCGGCTCTTTTCCATCGAGAGACGACGAAGCCCGTCCGCTCTCCGGCTCTTTTCCGGCTCCGGGACCCGGTCCCGCAGGCCGGCCGCGGCGGTCCCGGGCCGCGCGGAAAAAGGGAAGACGTGGAAGTAGCTCATCGGCAGTTCGTCGAGCAGCGCATAGGTGTTCCGGTACTCGGCCTCCCCTTCGCCGGGGAAACCGACCATCACGTCCGCCCCGATGCCCGCGTCCGGAAATCGCTCGGCCAGGGACCGGATCAGCCGTCGGTAATACGTTCCGGAATAATGCCGGTTCATCTTTTTCAGAATCCGGTCGTCACCGCTTTGAAGCGGAATATGGAAATGCCGGCAGATCCGCGGCGAGGATTCGATGATCTCGACCAATTCGGGAGTGACCGTCTTCGGCTCGAGGGAGCTGAGACGGATCCTTTCGATCCGCGTGCGGTTAAGGAGCAAGCGGAGCAGCCCGGCCAGACTTTGTTTCGGTGAAAAATCCCGGCCAAAGGTGCCGAGATTGACGCCGGTCAGGACCAGCTCCCGACACCCCTCCTCGACCAGGACCGCCGTCTGCTCGACGACGTTCTCCGGCGGAAGGCTTGCGCCCGGACCGCGGGCCCGGGGGATGAGGCAAAAGGAGCACCGGTAATCGCAGCCGTCCTGGATTTTCAGGAAGAACCTTGTGTGGCCCGTGAAACTCCGAAGAACGGGCTGGACCAACGGGCCGGACGAAATGATCCCGCCGACGTTCACGACGGGATCGTCGGACCGGTCGCACCCGCCGAGATAGACCGCCAGGTCCTCCCTCTCCCGGCGCCCCAGGACAAGGTCGATGCCCCGGATCCGTGCGAGCTCCTCCGGGTGGGTCTGCGCGTAACAGCCGGTCATGATGATCCGGGACGACGGATTCCGGCGCCGGACCTGACGGACGAGCCGGCGCGCTTCCCGATCGGCGTTCGCCGTCACCGAACAGGTGTTGATCACGTAGACGTCCGCGGACCGCCCGAAGGGAACGATTTGATGGTCGGCCCGCCGCGTTTGGTCCTCCATGATCGCGGTGTCGAACTGGTTGACCTTGCATCCCAGAGTGTGAAAGGCGATCTTCATGGCGGCGAGGGCCGTATCCCCTCCAGACAGGTGGGACCGGCTGAGGCGATGCGCAGATTCACGAGGCGGCCGATCTCCTCGTCGGCGCCGCAAAAATGGACCAGCTTGTTCGAGCGGGTCCGGCCGGTGTGCCTGTCGCGGTCCCTCTTGCTCCGGCCCTCGACGAGAACTTCCTGGACGGTGCCGATCAGGGCCTGGTTCTTTTTCCGGGCCAGGCTCTTCTCCAGCATCGAGAGGCGTTGGAAGCGGGCCTCCTGGACCTCGGGGGGAACCGGGTCCCCGAATTCCGCGGCCGGCGTGTTCGGACGCCGCGAGTAGTTGAAGTAGAAGACGTTGTCGTACTCGAACTCCGCCACGGCATCGAGGGTCCGGTCGAAATCCTCCCCGGTCTCCCCGGGGAAGCCGACGATGATGTCGGTCGAGAGCGCCGTTCCCGGAATCCGTTCGCGGAGGCGGGCCACGATCCGCCGGTAGTCGTTCAAGGTATACCCGCGGCCCATCCGCTCCAGCACGGCGTCCGAGCCGGACTGCAGCGGCAGGTGCAGGTATTCGCAGACCTTGGTCAGCCCGGCCATCGTCTCGATCAGCTTGGGGGTCATGTCGCAGGGATGTGGCGATTCGAAACGGATCCGCACGATTCCGTCCACCGCATCGAGCCTCGCCAGGAGATCGGCGAAGTCCACCCCTTCATCCAAATTCTTCCCGTACGAATTGACGGTCTGCCCTAAAAGAGTGATTTCCTTATAGCCGGCCTCGGCCAGATGGGTCGTCTCCTGCACGATCTCGGCGCTCGGTCGGCTCCGCTCCCTCCCGCGGGTCGTCGGAACGACGCAAAAGGCGCAGCGGCGGTCGCAGCCCTCCATGATCGAGACCCAGGCCCGAACGCGGTCCTTGCGGTCCGCCGGCGTCGTCCGGGGCGGTCCGGGCGGCTCCTCGACCATCACGACCGGCCGCGACCTGAGCGTGATCGTCTCGATCATCCGCGGGACATTGGCGATGTTGGACGAGCCGAAGACGAGATCGAGCCCCTTGAAGCGTTTTAAAACGCCCGCGCCCTCCTGCTGGGCCACGCAGCCGGCCATGCCCAGGATCAGACCGGGTTTGTCGCGCTTGAGCTGCGCGAAGCGGCCCAGATCGCTGTAGCCCTTCTGCTCCGATTTTTCCCGGATGCTGCAGGTGTTCACGATGATCATATCGGCCTCTTCGGGTTTTTCGGTCAAGCGGTAGCCCTCGTTCCGGAGCAGCCCCCCGATCCGCTCCGAGTCGTGAACGTTCATCTGGCATCCGAAGGTCTTGATGTAAAGTCGCTTCGCGGTCATGGCGGGGAATACTTTATCCCACCGGCCGACGGCCTGTCAATGGAAGGGCCGGCCGACTTCATGACGAATGGAGCGCGACGCGGTTGCCTTCGCTGTCCTCGACGACGGCCCGGAACCCGTACGGCCCGATCGGCCGCTTCGGCTGGACCAGCTTGCCCCCGTTCGGCTTGACCGCTCTCACGGCCTCGTCCAGCCGGCCCTGGACGTTGAGGTAGATCCGGGGCCCGTTCGCCGAGGGCCGGTTGTCGTCGCTGAGATAGAGACAGGCGCCGATCTCGCCCTCCCCGGACGGAAGCCGTCCGATCGATCCGACCGGAAATTTCTCTTCCCTCACCGGCGCGCCGAGCACCGCGGAATAAAACCGGATCGCGCGGGCCAGGTCCGTCACCGGGATATCACACCAAACGATCTGATGCGCCATGATTTCACCTCCGCGTTTTCCTCTTTCAACATTCCGGAATACCCTCCCCGCCCCGAAGACGGGGCGGCGCCGGACGCGGCCCCTAGTCGAGCCAGTCCCGTTCCTTGAGCTTCCGGGGCAGATACTTCTTCGTGAGAAATTGAAAATCCTTGTTCGCGAGCGCGTCCAGTTCATACTTGAGGCCGCTCGCAAGCATCCGCTTGACCTCCTTTTGCCACGCCTCTTTCTGGAACCACGGATAGGCGAGGAGCTCCTTGGCACGGTCGATGTCCTTCTCGTTGAGCTTGATCCCGACGTTGCGCGGCAGGCCGTAGCGGTCGGGGTCCGCGCTGGACAATCCGATGAACTTGGCCTTCGGGATCGCCATGCGGTTGCTCTCGAACGCGAGGTTGATCGAGCCCTGCTTGACGACCGAGTAGATGTAGTAGCCCCAGGGGTCGTTGTCGACCATCACGTAGACCGGCAGCCGCCTCTCCTCGTGCAGCCGCCGGGCCAGGCGCCGCACCCCGCGGGGCGGCTGGCCGTTGCCGGTCAAGAGCACGCAGTTGTAGCGTCGCCAGAACTTGTCCTCCGACAGGCGGTTCCACTGCGTCCCTTTTTCAACCAGCAGCACGAAATCCGCCGTGCATCGCTTGATCTCGAGATATTCGGGCTCGACGATCGAGGGCACGGAGTAGCCGCCCTTCCCCAGCCGGGCGCAGTCGACCCGGTCGCCGTCGTCGCCGAAAACGACCGGCCCCACGACGCTGCCGGCGTTTTCGGCGCGCACGTGCAGCTCCTCGCGGAGGGCCTCCAGCGACACCTCCAGATCCTCGATCAGCGGGTCCGATTCGTTCTGGGTGTCGAAGGTGTTCTCGTTCGAATCCCGGATCGTGTGCTTGGTCCGGTAATAGATCTCCCGGAGCGAGGTGGTGAGGTTCGCGCGCTGCAGCTCCGAGAGCGCGTCGGCCACCAGCACCGTCTGCATGAATTTCTTCGCCATGCCGACGTTGAAGAACGAGCGGGCCTGCTTCCTCCGGCCCATCTCGATCATCCCCTTGCGGGGATTGAAGTTCACGTTCGACAGGGACCGGATGGGGATCGACAGCGTCGGGTCCTGGCGCCTCCCGGCGGCCGCGATCACCGCGTCGGCGATCCCGATCAGTTTCCTTGCAACCGCGTTGTTTCGGCTCCGCGTGGTCTTGGCCATGTTAGCTTCCTTTGCGCGCACGGCGCGTCCTTGTTTTCTTGGGTTTCTTTTTTTGCGGCTTTTCGGAGGACTTTTCGGGGGACGGCCCGGCCCCGTCGCCGGCCGCCCCGCCCGTCGGATATCCGGGCGCCCCGCCGTCGCCGTCGGCTTGCAAGGGCACCTCTCCCTCGACGCCCTCCGGCGTCACGATGATCGAGTGGGGCAGCCCTTCCGGCCCGCGGCCCGTCTTGCCCAGCGCAAGGTCGGTCTGCTCGCCTCCCGTCCGCTTCATCGCGATCTTCTGCAGCTGGTCCTTGAGACGGTCGACCCGGAGTTTTCCCCCCTTGAGACGGCCGCAGGCCTCCGCGACCTCTTCGATATACAGCTCGAATATATTCCGACGGCGGAATTCGCTCTTGGCCCGCTCCCGCCTCCGTAGAAAGACCCCCAGCCGCCGGCCGCATTCCTGAAGGGCCAGGCGGATCTCCTTCCGGATCTCGTCGTAGTCGGCGATCGCCTCCTTCGATTCGCTGGTAAAGGGCACCCAGACCGAGGCCATGTGGACGAAGATCACCATCGGCCCGGCCGGCAGCGCGCCCTTCGACTGGGCGACGCCGTAGTTGCGCCAGTGGGTGTCGAGGACGGCTTTGAAGGTCGCGCAGGCCGACTGCTGGTAGAGCAACGGGACGCGGTTGGCGTAGCGGATGACGCGGGCCAGCTCCTCATCCCCGTCGCGCTCCTCCCCTTCGGCCAGCGGGGCTTCCGCCGCCTCGGTTTTCTTCGCAGCCTCCTCCGGGCCCCGGCCGTAGGCCAGGCCGGCCTCGATCACGAAGGGGTTCCCCCGGTATACCGCCGGGGGACGGCTGACGGCGGTGTAAAACTCGCCCTTGATCTGCTTGTAGAGCCCGGTCAGGATCGCCTTCTCGCCGATGGGCGAAAGGCAGTTGCTCGGCGGCGCCATGATCTTGGTCGACTGCAGCGCCTTGTACAGCGTCTCGGCCCGCTCCCCGCGCAGGTCCCGCGGGCGCGTGTGCGGGGGAACCTTTGCGCGCTTGCAGATCTCCTCGGCCAGGTTCGATGAAACCCGGCTGAAATCGCCCGACAGAAACCCGGAGAGCCAATGGCTCCTGGTGTCCTGGAGCATTTTGAGGAACATGCCGAATTCAATGCCGTAGGGATGCGGCTTGATCTCGCGGGGCGGCGGGGGAAGCTCATGGTAGGTCCGGGGATAGTCCTTCGTCTCGCCCTCCGGCGTGTGATAGACCAGCCGGACGTGCGGGTTGGCGATCGAAGTCAGCTCGAGGTATTCGTCCACCGAGGCGCGCCCCTTCTGGTAGCGCCCCTCGATCTCGAGCGTCACCTGCGTGCCCCGGTGCGGCTCCCACTCGACCTGTTTTTTCTCCAAAATGCGCGGTTCGTTCTTCTTCGTGTCGATCTGCACTTCGAAATAATGTGCCGGCTTCTTCGGTCCCGTACGCGAGATGATCCGGACGGGCTTTCCGGTCGTCAGCTGGCCGTACATCCCGGCGGCGGAGATGCCGATGCCCTGCTGTCCGCGACTCATCCGGAGCCGGTGGAACTTGGAGCCGTACAGGAGCTTCGCAAAGATCGGCGGAATCTGCTCGCGGACGATCCCGGGGCCGTAGTCGACCACCGTGATCCGGAAGCGCTCGGCCTGGCTCGGCGCGGGCGTCTTCCCATCGACGGGGACCGCCTCCAGGGTGACGGAGACCTCCGGCAGGATGCCGGCCTCCTCGGAGGCGTCGAGCGCGTTGTCCACCGCTTCTTTCACGCAGGTGAGGAGCGACTTCCTGGGACTGTCGAAGCCCAGCAGATGGCGGTTCTTGGTGAAGAACTCCGAAACGGAGATTTCCCGCTGGCGGGCCCCCATCTCGGCCGCGGAGACCATCGGGGCGGCTTTCGAGGGTTTAACGGCCGGCGGGGACGCGGCCTTGGGAGGGGGTGCGTCCGGTTTCGTTATCGGCTTCGGTTCTGGTTTCGATTTAGATCTGCGCGTGGCCAGCGGAGCCCTCCGGTCGGGATGATCAATCCCAATCTACTGTGAAGTCCGCGGCCTGTCAAGACTATTTGCAACGGAGCCCCCGCGCGCGAAAAGAAAACCTATCGTTGGAATTTACACGGGCGTAATGGTTTCTTAAGAAAAATTTCATAACCCGGGGCTACTTTTTATAAGACATAGAACAAACCGCAAAGGGAGGAAAACCATGATTTTACTTGTCTTAGGTATCGCGGCGGGATTCGGGACCATTGCCGTGGTGGCCTTCAGTCTTTTGAGTCTGGTTCATGATGGCGTTCAAAAGCACGATGAAGCTTAACCCTCCACGGCTCCGCCCTCCGGTCCCCGTCGCCCCACGCGGCGACGGCGTCGAAATTTCTTAAGGCCCGATCCGGCCCGGCCCGCGCCAAGTCGAAAAAACAGGACGCTTCGGTCAGGAGGCCTCCGGAATGGGCAGATCGCTCCCGTGCATCCGCGCGAAGAGTTCCCAGTCGAAGGGCTTGGGTGTGAGCGCGTGCAGCGGAATCGGCTCGACGACGCCCGACCCGCTCCAGGCCAGAAAAGAGCCCACGACCGTGTCGGGCCGTTCCACGAGGCGGCGGATCGCCTCATAGGCCAGGTGCTGCGCGAGCGCCTTATCCTCCGGCGCCGGCGGCGCCCCGCGCAGGGTATGCCCCAGAATCGTCGCCTTCGTCGCCGCGGAAAGCGGATACGACCCCGGCTGAATCGGAGGCTGCGGCCACCGGGCGATGGTGCGGGCGACGTACTCGCTCAATCCGTGCACGCCGCCGCCGGGGTGGTGGCGGTGCGGCGTCTTTTCGGCGACGATGAAGAGGTGGCTTTTGTTCGGAACCCCCAGGCTTCGTTTCAACGTTCCCAAAATGACCTGGTCGATGTAGCCGTCCGGGTCCGGATGCTCGTTGACCAGGACGCCCTCGGCGCGGGACTGATAGGCGCAGGCCAGCGCGAGGTGGCCGGAACCGGCTCCCATCACCTCGACGAAAAAGATGCTCCCCATCGCCGCGCTGGTCGCCTTGAGCGACTCCAGCGATTGATTCGCCAGCCCGACGGCGGAATGAAACCCGAGCGCGGTGGTGCCGTTGATGTTGTTGTCGATCGAGCCGGGCAGTCCGACGACCTGCGCCCCGAACCCTTCGAACAGCGCCCGCGCCCCGCGCAGACTTCCGTCGCCCCCCAGCACAATCAAGGCCCCGTCGTTCAGATAAGGCTCCAGGTGCCGCCGCGCGATCTCCTGGACCCGCTCCTCCTTGAACTCTTCGAAGCGGCTGCTGCCGATCGGGCTGCTGGCGGTGCCGGCCATCCCGCGGGTCTCCCGCTCCGTAACCTGCTCGATCCAGTTGTTGGCCAATCCGAGAAAACCATGCCGGGCAAAGTAGACCCGCAGCCCGAAGCGCTCGCCGGTCACGCTGATCTCCTTGAGCGCCGCGCCGGCGCCGGCGAAATCGCCCCCCGAGACGAGCGCCACGATCTGTTTAATCTGCCGGGGGCGCAGGGTGACGCGGCCCGTCCGTTCCCGCTCGACGCCGGCCCAGGCCTCCCGCGCCGTCCGCTCCCGGGCGGAGAGTCCCACCGCCGTCGAGTAACCGGAAAACTGCCCGTTCTCGTACGAAAGGAGGACGACGTTGTCCTGCCCTTCCTTATATTCGCCGAACTCCGCGAAGGCCTCGTGGAAGGGCCTCGGATCAAGATAGATGATCAGGGCCCGGAGGGTCGAGCTGTGGGTATAAAGGCAGGCCACTCCGCCCTGCTCCGATTGTGCGATTCGATGGAAGCCGTCCGCCACATCGACGTAGAGATCGTAAAAGGAGTGGCCCCCCGGATAACCATAGAGCGGATGCTTGATCAGCCGTTTCGCCGAGGCCCCGTCCACGCCGAAGCGCCGCTCGGCTTCCTCCGCTTCCCTACGCTTTTCCACGCCGGTCGCCCAGCCGAAGTCCTGGGACTCCAGGGTCGCATCGACCGCGGCCGAAGCCCCGGCCGGGCCGTCCCGGCGGAGGGCCGACGCCACCCGTTCAAACAGCTGCCGGGTGTTGGGGCTGCGGCTCACGCGATGCGAGAAATTCCGGGGATCGAGGTAATTGGGCACCTTAAGAAAATCGAGCTGGTGCCCGACGATGCCGAGCATCCTGGCCAGCGCCGACCCGACCGCCTCTGCCTTGGGGACGCCCCGCTCCGGATCGAGCGCGTTGGCCAGCCGCCGTCCGACGCGATAGGCGCCGCTTTCCACACGCGAGACGCCGTGGCGCAGTGTGAAGAGCAGGGTCCGGCCGCTCAAGTCCCGGGGGAGCAGCCAAAAGCGATCGTCGCCCAGATCGAGGACGATGCGGCCTTCAATCAGCTGCGGGGTCAGATGCGCCCGGGGAACGATCGCCACGGGGCGCCGTTGGATTGGTTTTTGGACATGCCCGATCGGGGCGCGGAGCAAGGGCGTCAGCCCTCCCTCGGCGAGCGTCCGGTTCCAGGCCGCGTAAAAAACCAGCTCATCCCCTCCGCAGGCTTCCTGGATGAGCAGCGCCCGCGCGGCGCGATAAGCCTCGGCGTCGGGAAAGCCGCTCTGGGCCCGGCTCACGAATTGCCGGATCGCGTCCGCGGCGGCCCGGACCCGGGGCGCGCGGTCTGCGACGGGGAGAATCTCAGGCGGCGGCTCGGCCCCATCGACGCGCGGGCACAGAGCCATCGCTTCCCCGTAGGCCAGGAGCCCTTCGATCGTGACGAACTCCAGTCCCTTTTCTCCGGCACCCTGCATGGCCGACACGCTCCTTCCGGGCCCTCAAGCGGCCCGTTTCATTCTAACACGCACCCGTGCCGAATTTCGCGAAAGGATCCGGGGGACGGTCTCCCGCGATGGGGCCCTAAAGGCCGACCCACCCGCGCGCATGACGGAGGGGGGCCGTACCCGATCATTTCAAATCCAATAAAACCGGACAATGGTCCGAACCCATGACCTCATCTAAAATGTCGACATTCTTGATGCGCCCGGCCAGGCTCGGCGACACCAGCACGTAATCGATCCTCCATCCGACGTTTCTTTTGCGGGCGCCGGCCCGCATACTCCACCAGCTGTATTTAATTTCATCCGGTTTCTTGTGTCGGAAGCTGTCGATGAAACGGGCCCGTGCGATGTTATTCATCCCGTCGATTTCTTCCTGCATGTAGCCCGCGTTCTTATTATAGTTTTCTCTCGGTCTAGCCAAATCGATTTCCTTATGAGCCACGTTGAAGTCGCCGCAGACGATGAGCGGCTTCTTCTTTTCCAAAACCTTTAAGTACGACAGAAAGTCGGCGTCCCACCGTTGGCGGTATTGAAGCCGTTTTAATTCACTGCCGGAGTTGGGCGTGTAGACGTTCAGAAGAAAATAATCCTCAAACTCGAGAGTGATCACGCGGCCTTCCCGGCCGTGCTCTTCCCGATCGATGTCCTTGCGCACGGAAAGGGGAACCATCCTGGCCAGAACGGCGGTTCCCGAATACCCCTTTTTCACCGCCGAATTGGTGTAAATGTGATAGCCATGGATGCCCGACAAGGCATCGAGGACCTGTTCGTCCTGGGCCTTGGTTTCCTGAAGGCAGAACATATCCGCCCCCATGGCCTCGAGGGAAGCCGGAAAATCCTTTTTCATGGCCGCGCGAATGCCGTTGACATTCCAGGAAACAATACGCATTTTCTTTTATTGCTCCACTGATCCATTGCTCCATTCTCAAGCCCCCCGCGCGCGTGGGCGGACCGGAGGGGCGCCGCTTCCCGATCTAGCGCCCCCTGGAATGGTGCATATGAACCACCTTCCATCCGTTTTTGTAACGGCAGAGGACGCAGCTCCAGCGGGTCTCAAAACTTCCGGCCTTGCTTCCGCCGATCTCCTTGTACCGCAGGTCGTAGGCCGCCCAGGCCGTATCCCCGTTCACCTTGATCGTGCTCGCCAGCTCCTCCGACTCGATCGCGCTCGTCTCGCGGAACTGCTCCTCGAAGGAGGCCTTGATCGCGGGCCAGCCCACCTGCTTGTCTCCCGCCTGCGAGCCGTAGAAGACCAGGTCGGGCTCGTGCGCCACCGCCGCTTCCAGCGCCTTGATGTCCCGCTTCTGAACCGCGTCCCGGAATTTTTCGATCACCGCCCTCACATCCTTCACCGCCTGCGTATCCATGTCGCACCTCCCCGATTGATGAATGCCTTTTACCTTACTGCTCTACTGCTCCATTGATCCAATGCTCCATTCCCAAGCCCCTCCCGCGCTTGAAGGCGGAGGGGAGACGGAAATCAAGTCAATATGACTTCGCCGGTGGTCATGGTCGTTTGCCGTTTGGCCGAAACAAATTCCGCTTGTCGGGCCTTCCTCATACATCCTCCTAATAATTAGGCGGTGTGATTTCTAAAACGAGAACCGTAACGGTATCGCGTTCCACGGCATAGACGACTCTGTAGGGCAAACTTACCCGTAATGAATGCTGTAATAATATATTACTTTTAATAAGTCAAGGGGCGCGGGAATTCGGATCGGAGGATCCGCGATGACAGGAGAAAATGGGACGCCGCGCGCGGGGCCGGGGGGAGTGAAACTAAAATTTTAAGACCTGACCGTCTTCCTTTGGATTTGCCGGTATAATCGCGGTGGCTTACAATCCACTTGGCGTCAAAGTCGACTGCGCCGGAGAGACGGCCCTAGGCCAACTATCGGGATAAAAAAAGAGGGTAGCCACTTGGCTACCCTCCGGAATATCAAGGGGCTACTGCCCCCGCGTGCCTTACTTTGGGCTCGCCGGACTATCCGCGGCCATGGACAGGGCAAAATAGATGACCCATACCACGAGACCCGTGATTGCGGCAAACGCAAGGGCCGTATTGCCCAAGTCGTGTGGAATCATTGTGACCTCCTTCTCTCAGCAGGGTTCAACGTTGCTTCGTCAGGAGGCTCCGATGAAAAAACCCTGCGCCACTTACGTGGTTCGCAGGGTTCCACTTGAAAGCCTCTTCGGCAGCGGTCCAACCATTCCCTTCTTACCATCATTATGCGGGAGTAGGTTGACGGCTTTGCGCCCCACCCTTTCGGAGTGGGTTGCCCTTTCGGCGGCCTTCTGACCTATTGTTCTGCTTGAATAGGACTATACCATAAAACAGTGTCCGCTGTCTATCAATAAGAAAAAAGGAGTCGGGTCCTGATTTCAGCGCCCAACGAGGACACTGTGACCCTAATTCTTTTTTTGTAGCAGCCATACATTCTCTTTAGCCGCGCATTTTCCCTTCAATCCACCCGGGACATCCGTGCCTGCCAGGAGTTTTAAATCATAACGATCTCTATAGCGCTTTTTTACTTCCTCGTTACTGACTGAAAAAGGAGGGCCATCCATCATGCTTTGGTCGTACTCATAGCTAATGAGCAACTGCCGTGCCGTATCGGTCATCTCCGTTAAGTGCGCCGTGTATCGACCGCGCATGGCTTCGGGCAGTGCGACTAAAGCGGCCCGGTCATAAATGGCATCAACCGGGCCGAGCATCCGGCGTGACAAATTAAACATGTCGCCAACAAATATGTCGATATTTTCAGCGCTGTGATGATCGGCATCACCCACCCCTGATATTTTGGGTTCCACCCCAAGCTCCGCAAATAATTGCTCAACGGCTATTTTGCTCAACTCAGCACCCGCGACACGATAGCCATTGGAAAGCAGCCAGGAAATATCAAGAGTCTTACCGCACAAGGGTAAAAATACGCGACGGCCTTTCGCCAGGGAAAGCTCTTTGAAATATTTGACCAGGAGTGGGTTGGCTTCACTTGCGTGGAAAGAAATTTCATTATTTAGCCACCTTTGGTGCCAAAAACTTGGATCCATCATAACTCCTTTCGAGCGCTATCCCGTCCTAACAAAGAAGCCAACAGTCAGGCATGGCGTCACCGGAACTACCAAGATGATCCAAGAGCAAACTTAAGCCCTTTACAGCACGTTATTAGCGGCTTTCGTCTTCCACGGCCACGGCGGTCACGATGAGCACCGCATAGTCTTGCTTTTTACAGCCCGCGACGGGAGGCATCGGCCCCCCCGGAGGAACCGGAAACGCCGCCTGCTGCGCCCTGGACGGAGAACACGATCCATCGCCGGCCGCCGGCGTATAGCGCGCGGAACGGCACCCCAGGTGCGTCACGTCATGGAGCGTGGCGTGGTCGTCGAGCTCCCAGCGCGCGTTGCCGTCCTTGTCGGGCGGATGAACGGTCAGCACCGCCGTGACCTCGCGATTACCCGTGACCCGGTATTGGCCGGGAGGGAGTGGAAATTCCGGCTGCTCCATGATCAAGCCGTGTTCCTCCAGCCACCAGTCGGCCCGGTCGAACTTCCAGCGTGCCGGGGCGACTCCACCCGCTTCCTCCAGCTGCTCAAAGCGGCTCAAGCGAACTCCCCGAGGACCCGGATCCAGAGGCCAGAGACCCCACAACTGCGCGCCGCTCCCGGAGCTGGCGCCCGGATCGCCCAATGCCGCGATGAACTGCGTCGGAACACGCTTAAACTTCACCGGACCTCCGCCCGCGGCGTGAACCGACGGACCCAAGGCGGCCGTCATCACGATCAAGGCCGTCGCAAGGCCGACCCGGCTAATCGGGAGCATCCCTCCGCGCATTGACAACAGCACGGCGCCTCGATGCAAAGGGCTTGGGGCTCTGAGCTTCCTGAGATTGGATAGCATCATTCGACCTTTCTTTTGCTAAATCCGGGTCGGGCTTGACTTTTGCGCCGATGAATTCGGCTTCACTTCCCCCGCCCGCGCGCGACGACGGAGGGGAGCCGGGATATCTCATTAATCCATTTTGCCTTCTTCTCCGCTTCCGGCATCATTCCTTGCTCCCCCTTTTCCCAAACCGTGAGGACGTGTTCAGTGCCACGGCGGCGCGAATAAGCGCCTTGAACGCGCCTGCGTCGATCTCCTCCCCCTCATGGATGTCAATCGCGCGCCGGGTGTTGCCTTCGAGGCCGGAGTTGAAGAGGCCTGAAGGGTCCTCCAGTGATGCGCCCTTGGCGAAGGTCAACTTCACGATCGACTTGTACGACTCGCCGGTGCAGATCATTCCGGCGCGCGACCACACCGGAACCCCTCTCCACTTCCACTCCTCGACCGCTTCGGGGTCGGCCTGCTTGATGAGCATTCGGACCCGAGCGAGCGTCTCGCCCCGCCAATCGCTCAGCTCCTTGATTCTCGCATCGATCAGCCGAGAGGGAGAATCTCCCCCTTTTCCTTCCATCGAGCCGCCCTTACTCTTCTTCATGGTCGTTGTCGCTTTCTTTATGGTTGTATTAAGGGGGTTTAGTCTTGATTTCATACATTTAAGGTTTCATAAAGCTCGCCCAGAAGCGAAAGGAACATCTTGGAATGGGCCGGCTTTCGGAAGATGAGACGGTATCCCGCGCCGCGATTCATCACGTGATACCAGGCGCCGGGATAGAGGATGCGAAGCGGACGGGCCATGGCACAACTTAGCTCATAAAATATATGAAGTCAAGACTTGGCCCCTTTACAAATTCAGTGGGGTTCACTTTTCAAACTCACAATCGACGGATCCATGAATTGATGCTCGAAGTCCGCGCGCTCGATCGCGCGCGAGGGCGGAGGGGAGATCAAGAATTTCTTAAACCACTCTTTTCAGACCTGAAAAGAGCCTTCTAAGGGCAAAAATCGAATTCTTTTTCAATGAACGATTATATTTCTCAATGCAATTTCTAGGTCCGACCCGAACCTTGACCTTTAGAAATCCGCCGGGCGCTTTTTCGTGGGGGTTAAAAGAACGAATAGGTTCGCCCCTGAACCCCCCGGCCGCTAGATATATAATGATGCAAATCGAATATAGTGCTCCTTTTGGCGGCGCGGAGAAGCTTCGAATTTTCCACTTTCCCCCAACGCGGCCTGGCGTGGACGTACGGGTATAACGATGGAATAAAAATTTCGGAAATATTTTGGTAGGACAGCGGAGCCAGTATACAAAAAATCAAACGAACCCGGCAAGAAAAATATCGGATGATTTCCTTCCGGCAGCCTCAGCCCTTCCAGGTCATCCGGACCAGCCGCGGGTCGTCGCCGTAGTGGAGCTTGAGCTCGCCGTGGTAGGCGTGCCAGAGCGCCTCGCCGATCCGCCGCGGGAGATGGCTGTCGGTCGTCCTCACCACGATCGCATCGCCCGATTCCGCGATCCCCATCACGCGGCAGAGCGGATGCTTCCTCTTCGCCTCCGCCTCCTGGTTATGGATCACGCTCAACAGCTCGTTTCGGCGTCTCCGGAGGGAGGGGCCGCTCAGCCGTAGTATCCCGGCCGGATATTTGTCCTGGACCCGGCGGCAGGCCGGACAGAGCGTTTCATGCGCGCGCGCCGGACGGGGCGCCCAGGTCCATTTCCCCTTGTGATAGACCGCGCCGCATTGGGGGCAGACGGTCGGCTCCGGCAGCTTCCCCCGTATTTTATAGGTGTCGTGCACGTTCTCTTTCAACAACCCGAGAAAATGAAGTCCCTGATCTCTCCGCGGCTTGCGATTGGCCGCTCCTTTTGTTTTCCGTTTCATCTTGAATTCGACTCCGTTGGGTGAATGATTCCGCGACTACCTTCGGCGGGACGGCCCAAGCATACTAAAAACGCTTGGAAAGCGCAAGGGCGGCAAGCGATGGGCAGGCTCAGCCGGCCCGAGCGCGGGGTGTGGGGGCATCGGAGGACCCGATCCTGTTTCGTCCGCACGGGCCCCCACTTCTTAAAGAAGCGGCCCCTACGACACGACGACCGGCTCGTCCGGCGCGGCGTTGAGCAAAGACCGTGCGTCCTTTTGGTTGCAGAAGATCTCGAGCAGCTCGTCGCTGTTGACCACGGCCGCGAGCTCGCCGGGCGCAGCCTCGGAATAGAACAGCTTGAGCCCGTCGATCGTTTTCCCCCCGATCGTGACCATCGCCGTCTTTCCGTCCGAGAGCCAGGGGGCGAGGTCCTTGCGCGTGATGTTCGTGATCAGGTTTCCGAAGCGGTCGACATGGATCACCGCTCCTTTGAGACTTCCGCCGCTGCGCCGGCGGACCTCCGGCACGGGAAAGCTCACGGGGTCCGCGATCTTCTTCCCAAGCTTGGAAGGCGAAAGGCCCCCGGACAAGCGCGAGGCGACGGGGGCGAAGAGATCGCGCCCGTCGAAGGTGGCGCTGTAGGCTTTGAGCCGGTATTTTTCGGCCTCAAGCCGGTAGATCCGGGAGGCCGGATGATCGTGATAGATGTAGCTTAAGACGCCGTTGTCCGGCGCGAGGAAGAGGCCGCGCCGGTTGACGACGAGGAGCGGACGGCGCGGCCCGCCGACGCCCGGGTCCACCACGACGACGTGGATCGTCCCCTCCGGAAAGAAACGGGCGGCGGAACGGAGGACGAAGGCGGCCTCGCGGATCCCGAAGGGCGGGATCTCGTGCGTGATATCGACGATCGCGGCCCGGGGCTGAAGACTCAGGATGACGCCCTTCATCTGGGCGACGAGCGCGTCGCGGTCGCCGAAATCGGTGAGGAGGGTGATGATCATGGCGCGCCGTGACGGGTTAAATAATACCGGTGCGCCAGATAGGGATCCCACATCGCGGCCGTGGCGGCCTCCACCGCGTCGACGCCGGCGTCGAGATATTCATCGACGTCCTCCGGCTTCATGATCCCGCCCACGCCGACCGCGACGAAGTCGTAGCGGTTCTTCTTTCGCGTCTCGCAAAGCCAGCGGGCGAACTGGAGCCCGCTCTGTTTGATCCCCGCGCCGCAGACCCCGCTCTCTGGACGGCCCGGGACGGCCGGCTTCCCGTCCGCGTCCAGAACGGTCATCTTCACCGTGTTGATCCCGACGATCCCCTCGACGTGAGAGGCGTTGGCCCGGATCACCGCCTCGAAGGCGTCCCGCTTCCAGAAATTTCCGAGCTTGATGAAAAGGGGAACCTCCCCCAGCAGGGCCTTCGCGGCCTTCGAGATCGCGCCGGAAAGGCCGGGGTCCATGTAGACCATCCCCTCGGCGGCGTGGCTGTTGGGGCAGGACAGGTCCAGCTCGACGATGTCCGCGCCGGCCTCGCGCGCGAGCGCGGCCGAGCGCGCGAAGTCCCGGATGAAGGAAGGCGCGTCCGGATGGGTTTCCGAGCTGCCCATCGTGCTGACGATGAGAACCTGTCCGCGATCGAGATAGCGCTTCGACCGTTCCACGTCCTCCTGCCAGACGGACGGATTGCGCGACGGCACGCCGAAGGAGTTCGTGATGCTGATGTCCCGGAGGCCGGCCGGCGGATGGGTCATCGCGCGGAGCGTCTCGCCCAGGCGGTCGTCCGTCAGCTGTCCGCGGGTCTCGACCAGGACGCAGTTCGGCTTCGGGTTGCTCGGCCGGAAGCGGGTCCGGACCGTCTTGTAGGACAGGAGGTCGAAGCCGAGCTTCGCGTAAACCCGTATCCATCGCGAATTGAGCAGGGGTCCGGCCGCGACGCCCAGACGCGAGCGCAGTTTAAATCCAAGAAAGGGAATGTTCGGCGGCGCACTCCGGGCCGGCGGATAGGGCCCGCGGAAGAAGGGCCCGCGGCGGTAATTCCATTCGTAGGACCGGGTCACGTCGTAGGTCGGATGGAACTCCCGCGCGAGCGTTTTTTGGAGGGATTTATTCATGATGACAGTTTCATGTTGTAGGGGCGAGGCATGCCTCGCCCCTACGCGATCGCGATGTCCAGGATTTCGTAGGTGACGGTCCGGGCCGGCGTCGTGATCGTCACCTCGTCCCCGACCTTGTGTCCGATAAGCGCCTTCCCGACCGGGGATGTGACCGAGATCTTCCCGTTCTTGAGGTCGGACTCGTCCTCCCCCACGAGCATGTATTTCTTCTTCGTCTTGCCGTCGGCTTCCAGAAGGGTCACCGTGGCCCCGAAGACCACCTTGTCGGCCGTCAGCCGGCCGGTCTCGATGATCTCGGCGTTGGCCATCTTCGTTTCGAGCTCCTTGATCCGGCCCTCGACGAAGGACTGCCGCTCCTTGGCGGCGTGGTATTCGGCGTTCTCACTCAGGTCGCCGTGCGCGCGCGCCTCGGCGATGGCCTGGATCACCTTCGGCCGCTCCGTTTTTCTCAGCCGGTCCAGCTCGTCCCGGAGCTGCTCAAAGCCTTTTTTGGTGATGGGAACGCGCATGGGTCTTCCTCACTTGGAATGGATTTCTTGATGATACGCCTGCAGCGGCCGTATCCGGAATTTCTGTTTGAGGACCGCCTCGATTCCTCGGACGGCGGCCTTCGCCTCGGCGATCGTGGTGAAGTAGGGCACGGAATAGTTCAGGGCCGTGCGCCGGATCGAGTAGGAATCGGCCTGCGAGGCCTTGTCGCCGACGGTGTTGATCATCCAGGCGATCTCCTTGTTCTTGAGGCGGTCCACGATGTGCGGCCGGCCCTGCGCCACCTTGTTCACCCGCTCGGAGACGATCCCGTTCTCCTCCAGGCAGCGGGCCGTTCCGTCCGTGGCGACGACCGTGAAGCCGAAACCGGCCAGCCGCCGGGCCACCGGCACGACGGCCGCCTTGTCCTTGTCCTTGACGCTGATGAAGACCCGGCCCGACAGGGGAAGCGTCGACCCCGCCGCGGCCTGCGACTTGGCAAAGGCCGAGCCGAAGTCGGAATCGATCCCCATCACCTCGCCGGTGGATTTCATCTCCGGGCCCAGGATGGTGTCGACGCCCGGAAACTTGCTGAACGGAAAGACGGCTTCCTTCACCGCAATATAAGGAATCGGGGGCTCCCGAGTCAAGCCCTGTTCCTTGAGCGTCGCACCGCACATCACCTTCATCGCCGCCTTGGCCAGCGGGATCCCGATCGCCTTGCTGACGAAGGGCACGGTCCGGGACGCCCTCGGGTTGACCTCGAGGACGTACACCGTGCCGTCCTTGACGGCGAACTGGACGTTCATCAGTCCGATGACGCGAAGCTCGCGCGACAGGGTCCGGGTCTGCTCCCGGATCTCCTGAATGATTTTGGCGTCCAGCGAATAGGGCGGGAGCGAGCAGGCCGAGTCGCCGGAATGGACGCCGGCCTCCTCGATATGCTCCATGATCCCGCCGATGAAAACGTCCGCGCCGTCCGCGATCGCGTCCACGTCCACCTCGCTTGCGTCCTCCAGATACTTGTCGATCAGCACCGGATGCCGGGGCGAGGCCTTCACGGCCGACGTGATGTAGTCCTGAAGGCTGTTCTCGTCGTAGACGGTCTCCATCGCGCGCCCGCCGAGGACGTAGGAGGGCCTGACCATCACGGGATACCCGATCCCGTGCGCGATCTTCTTCGCCTCGTCGGGCGAGCGGGCCGTCGCGCTTTGGGGCTGCCGGAGCCCCAGCCGCTCCAGGAAGGCCCGGAAGCGCTCCCGGTCCTCGGCCAGGTCGATCGAGTCCGGCGACGTTCCCAGGATGCGGACGCCGGCGGCTTCCAGCGGCACCGCGAGCTTCAGCGGCGTCTGGCCCCCGAACTGGACCACGACGCCGTCCGGCTGCTCCTTGTCGACGATGTTCAGCACATCTTCCCGGGTCAGCGGCTCGAAATAGAGCCGGTCGGAGATGTCGTAATCGGTGCTGACGGTCTCCGGGTTGCAGTTGACCATGATCGTCTCGAACCCGGCCTCCTTGGCGGCCAGCGCGCCGTGGACGCAGCAGTAGTCGAACTCGATCCCCTGCCCGATCCGGTTCGGTCCCCCGCCCAGGATCATGACCTTCTTGCGCTTCGTCGGTTCCGACTCGCATTCGGATTCGTAGGTCGAATACAGATACGGGGTGCGCGCCGCGAACTCGGCGCCGCAGGTGTCGACCCGGTGGTAGACGGGCGCGACGCCGAAATCCTTCCGGATCTGCCGGAACTCGTCCTCCTCCACGCCGATCAGGGATGCGAGGTGCGCGTCCGAGAAGCCCGCCTGTTTCGCGCTCCGGATCAGGTGCGCCGTGTTCGGCGGCGGGAGGTCGTGATGGATGTGCGCCACGGCCAGCTCCTGCGTGATCGTCTCCTCCATCTCCACGAGGTCCCGGACCTGGTGCAGGAACCAGGGGTCGATACGGGTCGCCTGGTAAATCTCGTCGACGGACAGGCCCAGCCGGAGACCGTCGGCGATCATCCAGAGGCGGTCCCATCCGGGCGTCTTGAGCTTTATCCGGACCCGGTCCTTGTCGTTGCCGCCGTCGTCCCCCCTCGGCTTCAGGCGGTGGAGGTGCTGCTCCAGGCCGAAGCTGTCGATCTCAAGCGAGCGGATCGCCTTCTGCAGGGCCTCCTTGAAGGTCCGTCCGATCGCCATCGCCTCCCCCACCGATTTCATCTGCGTCGTCAGCGTCGCGTCGGCCTGAGGAAATTTTTCGAAGGCGAAGCGCGGAAACTTGACCACCGCGTAGTCGATCGTCGGCTCGAAGCAGGCCTGAGTGACTTTCGTGATGTCGTTCGGGATCTCGTCCAGCGTGTAGCCCACCGAAAGCTTCGCCGCGATCTTGGCGATCGGGAAGCCGGTCGCCTTCGAGGCCAGCGCCGAGCTGCGGGAGACCCGCGGGTTCATCTCGATCACGACCATGGCGCCGTCCGCCGGGTTGACGGCGAACTGGATGTTCGACCCGCCCGTGTCCACGCCGATCTCGCGCATGATGGCGAGCGAGGCGTCCCGCATGACCTGGTACTCCTTGTCGGTCAGCGTCTGGGCCGGCGCCACCGTGATGCTGTCGCCGGTATGGATCCCCATCGGGTCGAAATTCTCAATCGGGCAGACGATCACGACGTTGTCCTTCCGGTCCCGCATCACCTCGAGCTCGTATTCCTTCCAGCCGATGACGGACTGCTCGATCAGGACTTCATTCTTTGGACTGGCGTTTAAGCCCCAGTCGACGTGCTCGACGAACTCCTCCTTATTGTAGGCGACGTTCCCGCCCGTCCCGCCCAGGGTGAAGGAGGGACGGATGATCGCCGGAAAACCGATCCGCTCCACGATGAGCATGGCGTCTTCCCTGGCCTTCGCATAGCCGCTCATCGGAACCTTGAGACCGATGGACAGCATGGCCGTTCGAAAAGCCATCCGGTTCTCGGCCTTCAGGATGGACTCATAGCGCGCCCCGATCAGCTCGACCCCGAACCGTTCCAGCGCGCCGTTCTCGTAAAGCGCCATCGCCATGTTGAGGGCGGTTTGGCCGCCCATCGTCGGCAAAAGGGCGTCCGGCCGCTCCTGCTCGATGATCTTCTCGACGATCTCGGGGATGATCGGCTCGATGTAGGTCCGGTCCGCCAGCTCCGGATCGGTCATGATCGTGGCCGGGTTGGAATTGACCAGGACGACATGGTAGCCCTCCTCCTTGAGCGCCTTGCAGGCCTGCGTGCCGGAATAATCGAACTCGCAGGCCTGTCCGATCACGATCGGCCCAGAGCCGATGAGGAGGATTTTCTTTATGTCGGTGCGTTTGGGCATGAATCCCTTTGAAATCGATCCGGCGCGGGGCGGCCTATTCCGGCGACCACAGGTACATGAAGCGCGGCGTTCCGGACTGGACGAAGGAACGCAGGTCCAGGTTGACCAGGTTGACCGTCTGCGGACCGCCGGACGGCATCCGGGAGTAAATATTGTCCTTGTAATTGCCCGGACGCAGATAGGTCATGACGCGGGCCTCGCGCAGTCCGGACTCGGTCCGGGCCAGCGCGATCGCGTCGTCGAGATAGCCGATCCCGTCCACCAGCCCCAGGTCGAGCGCCTGTTTCGCGGTGTAGACCCGTCCGTCCGCCGCCTTCCGGACCTGCTCCTCCGTCAGGTTCTTGCGCCCGGCCGCGACGACCGAGACGAAGCGGTCGTACATCTGGTTGATGATGCCCTGGAACAGCCGCCGCTCGTCCTCCGTCATCGGACGGAAGGGCGAGCCCATGTCCTTTTTATCGCCCGACTTGATGGCCGTTCCGCTCACCCCGATCTTCTCAAGCAGCCCGTGAACGTCCAGCGTCAGCATGATCACGCCGATGCTGCCCGTCACGGTGGTGGGATGGACGATGATCTTGTCGGCCGCGACCGCGACGTAGTAGCCGCCCGAGGCGCCGAGGTCCATGATGCTGACGACCACCTTCTTGCCGGTCTGTTTCTTGAAAACCTCGATCTCATGGTGAAGGATGTCCGAGGCCGTCACCGTCCCGCCGGGGCTGTTGATCCGGAGCACCACCGCCTTCACCGCCGAGTCGGCCGCGGCCTTCTTCAGCTCCTCCTTGATCTGGGCCACCAGGTTCGGCTCGGGCGAAAACGAGCTGCCCCTCTCCTCCTCCGAAATCACGCCGGTCAGGTCCATCACGACGACCTTGTCGCTTCCCGAGCCGGACAGTTGTTTTTCCTGGAGCGGCTCGAGCTGAGGCAGAAGCTGGACGTTGAAGAAGCAGCCGGATAACATTATCGATAAAGATGCGAACCCAAGGAAGCGCAGGGGCGTACGGCCGTACGCCCCTGCAAAATTTTTCTTATCCATTTTTCATCATCTCCACAAATCGGTTGAACAGATACCGCGCGTCGTGCGGCCCCGGGGAGGCTTCCGGATGGTACTGGACCGAGAAGATCGGAAGCGTCCGGTGGCGCATCCCCTCGACGGTGCGGTCGTTGAGGTTGATATGGGTCAGCTCCATCTCGGCGCCGATCGAGTCCACGTCCACGGCGAAGCCGTGGTTCTGGGCCGTGATCTCGACCCTACCCGTCGCCCGGTCCAGGACCGGCTGATTGCCGCCGTGATGGCCGAATTTCAGTTTGTAGGTCTTGCCGTTCATCGCGAGACCGAGGATCTGGTGTCCCAGACAGATTCCGAGGATCGGTTTTTGCCCGATCAACGACCGGACGGCCTCGACCGCGTAGGGGACGCCTTCCGGATCGCCCGGACCGTTCGACAGGACGACACCGTCCGGGTTCAGGGACAGGACTTCGGACGCCTTCGTCCCGGCCGGAACGACCGTGACCCGGCATCCCGAGTCGATCAGGCGACGGAGGATGTTCCGCTTTACGCCGAAATCGTAAACCACCGCGTTGAAGGGTTTGAGATTTGAGATTTGAGATCCGGGGCTTCCTTCCGTCCAGTCGTAGGCCTTTTCGCAACTGACTTCCCGGACCAGGTCGCGCCCGATCAGTCCGGGCGACTCGGCCGCGCGCTTCACCAGCCGTTTCTCGTCCAGATCGACGGTCGAGATGATCCCCGTCTGCGCGCCGGCGTCCCGGACATGCCGGGTCAGCGCGCGCGTGTCGATCCCCTCTATCCCGGGGATCCCGTGACGCCGGAGGTAGTCGTCGAGCGGTCCGGTCGCGCGCCAGTTGCTCGGATCGTCGGTGTATTCCCGGACGATGAAGCCGGAGAGGAAGGGCCGGGCCGACTCGACGTCCTCGTCGTTGACGCCGGTGTTGCCGATGAGCGGATAGGTCATCGTGACCATCTGGCCCCGGTAGGACGGATCGCTCAGGATCTCCTGATACCCCGTCATCGAGGTGTTGAAGACCACCTCGCCGAGGCCCTCGCCCTCGGCGCCGAAGCCGTATCCCTTGAACACGCTCCCGTCGGCCAGGGCCAGGACCGCCCTCCGGCGCGGCGCATGATGTCCGGGCGCTTCCATCAGGACTCCTTCCGGCCCGCGCCGTTCGAGGGCCGGGCGTTCATCCATAGAACGGCCAGGCCGAGAAAAATGTTGACCGAAAACAAGGTCACGGACTGCCGGTGCCGGCGGTCGAACTCCGCGACGGCCGTTCCGTTCGAGCGGTCGGTCAGCATGGTTTGGCGGAGCGTCTCCATGCTCGGCCCCAGAACCGCCCCGATATAAAGGCCGGAGAGGACCAGCACCGCGACCAGGACGGCCTCGATCCGGAGCCGCAGGCTTCTCGGCCCGGAGAGAAACCATTTGCCCAGGAAACCGGCCGCCACCAGGACGATGCAGACGTAGACCATCCCGGCGTTGAAATTCCGGAAGATCAGGCTCATCGTCTCGCCGGCCGACTCGATCGGCTTGACGTGGCCGAAGACGGCCGGCGCCACCAGCGCTCCCAGGG
Source organism: Nitrospiria bacterium (assembly GCA_035517655.1). NCBI lineage: Bacteria > Pseudomonadati > Nitrospirota > Nitrospiria > Nitrospiria bacterium. The sequence goes on from DATIYJ010000012.1 coordinate 68,209, forward strand.
TCATCATGCCCCCGACCCAGAAGGCCAGCCCCGCCAGCTCCAGCCAGACAAAAAATGTATTCAGGATTTTCATACGGCCCGTATCTCCTCCGTGGAATAGACCACACGGCCCTCCACGATCGTCATCGCGACGAGCCCCTTCATCCGCCAGCCCGCGAAAGGCGTGTTGCGGCTTTTGGAATGGAAGCGGGCGGGCTCCACCGTCCACGCCGCCTCCGGCTCGATCAGGCAGAGGTCCGCGTCCGCCCCGATGCCGAGGTGGCCCTTGTTCAGACGCATCACCCGTGCGGGATGGACCGTCAGCTTCGCCACGGCCTCGTCCAGAGAAAGCACGCCCTCCTCCACCAGCCGGAGGGTCAGCGGCAGCGCCGTCTCCAGCCCGACGATGCCGAAGGGCGCCAGGTCGAACTCGCGGTTCTTCTCGTCCTCCGTGTGCGGCGCGTGGTCCGTCGCGATGACGTCCAGCGTCCCGTCCTTCAGGCCCTGGCGGATCGCGTCTCGGTCCTGGACCGTCCGGAGCGGGGGGTTCATCTTGGCGTCGGTGTTGTAGCCCCGCACCGCCTCCTCCGTTAGGCTGAAATAATGCGGACAGGTCTCGGCCGTGACCCGCGCGCCGCGGCTCTTCGCTTCGCGGATCAGCCGGACCGATCCCGCGGTGCTGACATGCGCGAGATGAAGCCTTGCCCCGGTCAGCTCGGCCAGGATCAGGTTTCGCGCCACCATCACTTCCTCGGCGGCGGCCGGGATGCCCCGGAGCCCCAGCTCCATCGAGACGACCCCTTCGTTCATCACGCCGCCGTCCATCAGGTGCTCGTCCTCGCAATGGTCGATCACCGGCAGGTCGAAGGCCAGGGCATACTCCATCGCCCGCCGCATCACCCCGCTGTTCATCACCGGTTTTCCGTCGTCGGTGATCGCGACGCAGCCGGCCTCGGCCAGCTCCCCGATCTCGGCCAGCTCCTCCCCCTTCGAGTCCTTGGTGACCGCTCCGATCGGGAAGACGTGGACCCGGCCTTCCTGCCGGGCCTTCTCGCGGATCAGGCGCGTCACCGCCTGATTGTCGTTGACCGGTTGGGTGTTGGGCATGCAGCAGACGGACGTGAAACCGCCGGCCGCGGCCGCCTCGGTTCCGGTTTTGATGGTTTCTTTATATTCAAAACCGGGCTCCCGCAGATGGACATGGACGTCCACGAGCCCGGGCACGACCCATCGGTCCGTTCCGTCGATGACCTGGATGTCGGACTTCGGGCCCTCGGCCTTCAGCGTCCGGCCGATGCGGGCGACCTTTCCGTTCTCGATCAGGACGTCGGTCACCTCGTCCCGGCGATGGGCCGGATCGAGGAGCCGGCCGTTACGGATCAACAGGTTCATGTTTCGCGACTCCCGATAAAAGGTAGAGAACGGCCATCCGGACCGCCACGCCGTTGGTGGCCTGGGCCAGGATCGCGGACGAGAGGCCGTCCGCGACGTCGGGACTGATCTCGACGCCCCGGTTGATCGGCCCCGGATGCATCACCAGCACGTCGTCCTTGGCCATCGCCAGGCGGCGGGCGGTCAGACCGTAGAGGTTCGCGTATTCCCGGAGCGTCGGAAAGAGCCCCCGCCCCTGGCGTTCCAGCTGCAGCCTCAGGATCATGATCACGTCCGCGCCCTTCAGGGCCTCCTCGTACTGATAGAACACCTCCACGCCCCAGTGCGCGACCTCGCGGGGGATCATCGTCGGCGGCCCGACAAGGCGGATCGTCGAACCGACCATCTTCAGCGCCGCGATCGCCGACCGAGCGACCCGGCTGTGAAGCACGTCGCCGACGATCGCGACCGTGAGGCCTTCCAGCCTTTTCTTCCGCTCGCGGATGGTGAACAGGTCCAGCAACGCCTGCGTGGGATGCTCGTGCGCCCCGTCCCCGGCGTTGATGATGGCGCTGCTCACGTTCCGGGCCAGCAGGACCGGCGCGCCGGCGCAGGGATGACGGACGATGATCAGATCGGACTGCATCGCCTGGATGTTCCGGGCCGTGTCCAGGAGCGATTCGCCCTTGGCCACGCTGCTGCCGGACGCGGAAATGTTCACGACATCGGCCGAGAGGCGCTTGGCCGCCAGCTCGAAGGAGGTCCGCGTCCGCGTGCTGGGCTCGAAGAACAGGTTCACGACGGTCTTCCCGCGAAGCGTCGGGACCTTTTTGATCTCCCGCGCGCCGACCTCTTTGAAGGACTCGGCCGTGTCCAGGATCAGCCGGAGATCGTCCCGGTCCAGGTCCTTGATGCTGATCAGATCTTTGCTCTTAAGCGGCATTTTCGATAATCACCCGGTCGTCTTCGCCTTCCTCCTTCAACAAAACCTTTACCTTTTCCTCCGGGGAAGTCGGAAAACTCTTTCCGACGTAATTGGCGCGGATCGGCAGCTCGCGATGGCCGCGGTCGATCAGGACGGCCAGCTGGATCTCCCGCGGCCGGCCGAAATCGATCAACTGGTCCATCGCGGCCCTTATCGTCCGGCCGGTGAACAGGACGTCGTCCACCAGGATCACGATTTTGTCCGTGAAGTCGAACCCGATCTCGGTCTTCCGGACGGCGGGCTGCTCGCGCATTTTGTTCAGATCGTCCCGGTAGAGCGTGATGTCCAGGGCGCCGACCGGCAGGACGGCCCCCTCGATCTCCTTGAGCCGGGCGGCCAGGCGGTGGGCCAGATGAACGCCGCCGGTCCGGATCCCGACCAGGGTCAGGTCGGTCAGGCCCCGGTTCCGTTCGATCACTTCATGGGCCACACGGCTCATCGCCCGGTTCATTCCCAGGGCATCCAGAACAATTTTTTCACCGGGCTTTAACATCAAGACACATAAAGAGGCACAAAAAAACCTTCCCCGTGCCCGTATCGGCGCAAGGAAGGTTCGGCTGTCGAGTAAACAGGTTCCATCGTCCATCCCTTTCGAACCTCACCGGGTCCGATTTAAAGGTGATTTTTACTATACGTCAGATCGATCGCCATGTCAAGGCGCTAATGGAGCCCCCGGCGGGTCCTTCCCAAGCCGCGCGATCGCTTCCATCACGGCGTCCACGATCCGTCGCGACGCTTCGACCGAATTCTGGACGGACGCGAAGGATGAAAAATCGATCGGGGGACCGTAGGCGATCGTGACCGTCTGAAACAAACGGGGCAGGATGCAGCCCTTGGGCAGGAGCCGGTCGCTCCCCTCGATCAGGACGGGAACGACCTTGGCCGGCTTCGCGTCGTGGATGATTTTCCCGACGCCGGCCTTGCCCGGCTGAAGGCGGCCGTCCGTCGAGCGCTTTCCCTCCGGGAAGATGACGATCACGCCCGTCGGAAGCAGCCGGGCCATCGCCTCGATCGCCGTGAAATCCCTTTTTCCGCGGCGGACCGGAAAGCCGCCCCAGGCTCCGATGATCGCCCGGACCAGCGGCCGCCGGAAGAGCTCCTCCTTTGCGGGCGCCCGCCACCAGACCGGGGAGAAAAAGGGCATGGCCGTCGCGGCGATCACGAAGGGATCAAGCGCCGAAAGATGGTTGCTGCAGATTAGGACGCCGTGCTCGCCCCGTTCCGGAATATGTTCCGGATTTCGGACCCGGACGCGATTCAAGACCCGCAAGAGGACGACCCAGAACAGCAGGCCGACGGCATGCCACAGGTTGATCAAGAATCCGGGGCCGGAAGGACGAATTGAAGGGGTGTTGCGCGCCGACATGACGATCAGTATAATGGATTCCGGCGGGCAAGGCGAGCGACCTGCCGGCCGGCAGGCAGGGAGGGGAGGCTCCATCGGCTCGGCTGACGGAGGGGGCGACGTGAGCCCCTATAATCGAGTGCCACAATGATCAAGTTCAATCGACGCATGTTTCTCCGGACCGCGGGCCTGGCCGCGCTGGGCTCGGGCTGGCCCAAACCGGCCGCCGCCGGGACGTTTTTCTGGAAGCGTCTTTTTTCCGTCCCCCCGCGCGACACCGTCCTGATAACGCCCAACGACAAATTCTATATCGTCAGCTACGACGCCTTCCCCGAGATCGACCTGCGCGCCTGGTCCCTGTACATCGGGGGCTCGGTCAAATCCCCGGCCCGCTTGACCTTCGCCGATTTCTACGGCCGGCCCTCGGTCGAGATGGCCGCGACCCTGATCTGCATCGACACCCTCCCCGGCGGCGACACGATCGGCAACGCCGTCTGGCGGGGCATCCCGCTCAAAACCCTGTTGCAGGAGGTCGAACCCGATCCCTCCGCCCGGGACGTCGTCTTCCGCGCGGCCGACGGGTACAGCGACAGCATTCCCATCGAGCGGGCCGCGGGCGACGACGTCCTGCTGGCGTACACGATGAACGGGGAAGCGCTGCCCCGGGCCCACGGTTATCCGCTCCGCGCCGTCGTCCCCGGACTGTACGGGATCAAGAACGTCAAGTGGATCACCGAGATCGAGGTGGTGGATTATAATTACAAGGGATACTGGCAGCAACGGGGCTGGACCGACAAGGGCGAGATCCGGATCGTCTCCCGGATCGACGACCCCGGGCACTACCAGGAGATTCAGGAACGCGAGCACGCCGTTCGCGGCCTGGCCTTCGGAGGATATTACGGAATCGGCCGGGTCGAGCTCAGCACCGACGGCGGCCGGACCTGGAACCCGGCCGACCTGGACCCGCCCTTGTCGCCGTACAGCTGGGTCCTCTGGACCTACCGTTGGAAAATCCCCGCGCCGGGGGCCTACACACTGACGGTTCGCGCGTGGGACAAGCGGGAACGGGTGCAGCCCGCCCAACTCGAGCAGGCCTATCCGGCCGGAGCCAGCGGCTATCATACGGTGGTCGCCCTGGTGTCGTGACACATTCTATTCTTTAGGAGCGGTTCGCGAAGCGCCCCTACAGAAAAAAAGGCGGCTTTTCCGGAAAATCCGGAAAAGCCGCCCCCGCGTGCCGAAGAACGTTTACCTCCGCTTACCCCTCCGAGCCATCTTCGCCCTGGAGATATCGCCCTGCTTGTCAATGAAATAGAGATAACCTTCCTCTCTCTTGACACCCGCTTTGGCGATCTTCTGGGGTTTCCCGGGATTGTGCTTGCCCCCTCCCCGAGCCATCTTCGTCCGTGAAACATCGCCCTGCTTATCAAGATAGTAAAGCCATCCCTTTTCCCGCTTTACTCCCGCCTTCGCTACCTTTTGGGCCATCCGTTCCTCACCTCCTTTCAAGATCGAATGAACGAACCTGGGACCTCGTCACTCGACGACGTCCAGTTTGATGTGCAGTTCCTTGAGCTGCTGTTCCGTCACATGCGACGGCGCGTCGCTGAGAAGACAGATCGCCTTCTGGGTCTTCGGAAACGCGATGACGTCGCGGATCGATTCGGCGCCGGACAGGATCATCGCCAGGCGATCCAAGCCGAACGCGATCCCCCCGTGGGGCGGGGCCCCGTATTCCAGGGCCTCCAGCAAGAAGCCGAATTTTTCCTGCGCCGACGCCGGGTCGATGCCGAGCAGCTTGAACAGCCGGGACTGAACATCCCGGCGATGGATCCGGATGCTCCCGCCGCCGATTTCGGAGCCGTTCAGGACCAGGTCGTACGCCTTGGCGCGGGCGCGCTGCGGCTCCGTTTCCAAAAGCGGCAGATCCTCGTCCAACGGAGACGTGAACGGATGGTGCATGGCGACGTACCGTTGCTCGGCTTCGTCGAATTCCAGCAGCGGAAAATCCGTGATCCAGACGAAACGGAACTGATCCGCCGGGATCTTTTCGAACCGTTCCGCCAGCTTTGTTCGGAGCCCTCCCATCACCTCCCGGGCCGTTTTGAGCTGATCCGCCACGAACAGGAGCAGATCGCCCGGTTTCGCCGGGAGGGCGCCCGCCAGCGCGCGGAGGAGCGGCTCGCCCAGAAATTTCACGATGGGGGAATCGAAGCCCTCGGCCGATACCTTGACCCAGGCGAGCCCCTTCGCCCCCAGCGCCTTGGCGGCTTCCGTCAATTCATCCAGTTCCTTCCGCGACAGCGTGGCTCGGCCTTCCACCACCATCGCCCGGACGACGCCCTTGCGGTTCAGGGTTTCCTGGAAAACCTGAAAGGAGGAGCCCGCCACCCGCGCGGAGACGTCGTGCACCTCGAGTCCGTACCTAAGGTCCGGTTTGTCGCTGCCGTAGCGGTCCATCGCCTCGGCATAGGACAGCCGCGGAAAAGGCGTCGGCAGACGGATCCCCTGGATCGTCTGGAAGACCTCGGTCAGCATCGCCTCCATCAGCGAACGGATCTCCTCCGGATCCACGAACGAAAGCTCGAGATCGATCTGGGTGAATTCCGGCTGACGGTCCGCCCGAAGATCCTCGTCCCGAAAGCAGCGGGCGATCTGGTAGTAGCGTTCCATGCCGGCCACCATTAAAATCTGCTTGAACAACTGCGGCGACTGGGGCAGCGCGTAAAATTGGCCGGGGTTCACGCGGCTGGGGACCAGGTAGTCGCGGGCGCCTTCGGGCGTGCTCTTCGTCAGATGCGGCGTCTCCACCTCGATGAAACCGTGCCCGTCCAGGAAATTCCGGACGACCCGGAGGATGTGGTGCCGCCGCTTCAGATTGGCTTGCATGCGGGGGCGGCGCAGGTCCAGATACCGGTACTTCAAGCGCAGGTTTTCCGAGACCAGGACGTTGTCCTCGATCGGAAACGGCGGCGTCTTGGCCGCGTTGAGAATGTCCAGCTCGTCCGCGACCAGTTCGATTTCACCCGTGGGCAGCTGCGCGTTGACGGTTCCGGCCGGGCGGGCCTCCACCCGTCCCCGGACGCCGACGACGTCCTCGCTGCGGAGCTCCTTGGCCTGCTTGTGCGTGTCGGGGGAGAGCGCCGGGTTAAACACCACCTGCGTGATCCCTTCCCGGTCCCGAAGATCGATGAAGATCAGCCCGCCGTGATCCCGCCGGGACTGGACCCATCCCATCAGGACGGCCGTTTGGCCGATATCGCCTTTTCTCAGCCTTCCGCAATCGTGTGTCCGCTTCAATCTCGCATCCTTTTTTTATAGTGGCTCGCCGAGCTTCTATTCACCCACGGCCTTTCGGATCCTGGGCGCCGCCGGGGAGGCCTTGGACCTCGCGGAAAGGGCCTTGAGGGCCCGGATCTCCTCGGCCGCGAGATAGCGATAGCGCCCGATCGGCAGGCCGCCGAGCTCCAGCATTGCAAGCCGGGTCCGTTTCAGTTTCAAGACCGGATGATCGACCGCCTCCAGCATGCGGCGGACCTGGCGGTTGCGCCCTTCATGGATCGTGATTTCCAGCCAGGAGTTCTTCTCCGTTTTTTTCATTTTTCGAATCCGGCAGGGCAGGGTCCGGCCGTCCGACAATTCCACGCCGCGGGACATCGCCCGGATCTCGTCGTCCGTCAGGACCCCCTTGACCTTGACCTCGTAGGTTTTGGGAACCTCGAAACTCGGATGAAGCAGCTTCTGGACCAGCTCGCCGTCGTTGGTCAGAAGCAGCAGGCCCTCGCTGTCGTAATCGAGCCTCCCGACGGGGTAGACGCGCACGCGCACGCCCTTGAGCAGCGCCTTGACCGTCATGCGGCCCATCGGATCGGACAGCGTCGTGACCACCCCGCGGGGTTTGTTCAGCATGAGATACATTCGGGTCTGTTTGGGGTTGATGAGTTTTCCCGACACCTTGATATGGTCCCGCTCCGGGTCGGCCTTGCGGCCCAGTTCGCGGACCACGCGCCCGTTGACCGTCACGGAGCCATCGAGCATCAGGGTCTCGGCCTTCCGACGGGAGGCGACCCCCGCCCTCGAAATGATTTTTTGCAGGCGTTCGAGCATCGTTATTCCCATTCAATGGTGCTGGGCGGCTTGGACGATACGTCGTAGACCACCCGGTTGATTCCGCGGACCTCGTTCACGATCCGGGTCGAGATCCGCTCCAGCACCTCGTGCGGCAGCCGGACCCAGTCGGCCGTCATCCCGTCCTGGCTGTGAACCGCCCGGATCGCCACGACGGGCTCGTAGGTGCGCTCGTCCCCCATCACGCCGACGGTCTTGATCGGAAGCAGGACGGCGAAGGCCTGCCAGATCTGCCGGTAGAGGCCGGCCGCGCGGATCTCCTGCTCGACGATCTCCTCCGCCTCGCGCAACAGCTCCAGGCGCTTTCGCGTCACCTCCCCGATGATCCGGACCGCCAGGCCCGGCCCCGGGAAGGGATGCCGCCAGAGGATCTCCTCCGACAGGCCCATTTCCTCGCCCAGGCGCCGCACCTCGTCCTTGAACAATTCACGCAGCGGCTCCACCAGCTTGAAGCGCATCCGCGCCGGCAGGCCGCCGACGTTGTGATGCGTCTTGATCGTCGCGGACGGGCCCTTGAACGAAACGCTCTCGATCACGTCCGGGTACAGCGTGCCCTGGACCAGGAACTCCGGCCGCCCCAGGCCTTTCGCCTGCTCCTCGAACACCTGGATGAACTGGCGGCCGATGATCCGGCGCTTGCGCTCCGGGTCGGTGACCCCCTTCAATTTTTTCAGAAAACGCGCGGAGGCGTCCACGTAGCGGAGGTTCAGCTTGAACGTTTTTCGAAACGTCTCGGCCACCCGCTCGGCCTCGTTGTTCCGGAGCAGCCCGTTGTCCACGAACACGCAGGTCAGCTGATTCCCGACGGCCCGATGGGTCAGGATCGCCGCGACGGCCGAGTCGACCCCGCCGCTCAACGCGCAGAGGACATCGGCGCCTCCCACGCGTTCCCGAATCCGCCCGACGGCCCGCTCCAGAAAGGCCTTCATCGTCCAGGTCGGCCCGCACCCGCAGATCCGGTACAGAAAATTTTTCAGGATCGCGAGCCCCTGGGGCGTATGGGCGACCTCGGGATGAAACTGGATCGCGTAAATCCGCCGCTTCTCGTTCCGCATCGCCGCGACCGGGGAGTTGGCCGTGTGCGCCAGGATGTCAAAGCCCGGGGGCATTTCATCGATCCGGTCGCCGTGGCTCATCCAGACCGTCGGCCTGGACGGCGCGCCCCGTCCGCCCGCCTCCGGGCCGAGGTCGTGGAACAGATCCGTCGCGTCGTCGATCGTCAGCTCGGCCCGGCCGTATTCCCGCCGCGCCGACTTCGAGACCTTCCCGTCCAACCGGTGCGTGATCCACTGCATCCCGTAGCAGATGCCCAGGATCGGGACGCCCAGGTTCAGAATTTCGGGCGGGCAGAACGGCGGTTTGTTGTCGTAGACGCTGGCCGGGCTGCCGGACAGGATGATCCCCTTGGGCCGGAAGTCCCGGATGAACGCGATCGGAGTGTCGCAGGGATGGATTTCGGAGTAGACCCGGCTCTCCCGGATCCGACGGGCGATCAGCTGCGTGTACTGGGAACCGAAATCCAGGACGAGGATCTTTTCGGCGTGGATCGGGTCGGCCTGTCGATCGGCGGCGCACATGCTTACCTCAACGGGTTCCGGCCCAAGCGGGATCAGTCGCGTTCGACACGGTAATTGGGCGCCTCTTTCGTGATGATGACGTCGTGCACGTGGCTCTCGCGAAGGCCGGCCTGCGTCAGTTTGACGAAGCGGGCCTTCTTCTGAAGCTCCTTGATCGTCCGGCAGCCGCAATAGCCCATGCCGGCCTTGAGGCCGCCGACGAGCTGATAGACGACGCTGGCCAGGGACCCTTTGTAGGGAACGCGCCCCTCGATTCCCTCGGGAACGAGCTTGGATTCGGTTTCGTGTTCCTGGAAGTACCGGTCCCGTCCCCCCTTCACCATCGCCCCGAGGGAGCCCATGCCCCGATAGACCTTGTAGCTCCGGCCCTGGAACAAGACCGTTTCGCCGGGGCTCTCCTCCGTCCCGGCGAAGATGCTCCCGATCATGACGCAATCCGCCCCCGCCGCGATGGCCTTGCTGATGTCGCCCGAGTATTTGATCCCGCCGTCCGCGATGATCGGAACGCCGGACTTGGCCGCGGCCTCGGCGCAATGGAAGACGGCCGTCAGCTGCGGCACGCCGGCCCCGGCGACGATCCGGGTCGTGCAGATGGAGCCCGGTCCGACCCCGACCTTCACGCCGTCGACGCCGGCCTTGATCAGGTCCCGGGTGGCTTCGGCCGTCGCCACGTTGCCGCCCACCAGCTCCAGGTCCGGATGGTCCTTTTTGATTTTTGAAACCGTCTCCAGGACGCTGAGCGAATGGCCGTGCGCCGTATCCACCACGATGAGGTCGACGCCGGCCCTCGACAGATGATCGACCCGCTCCATCGCGTCCTCCCCGACGCCGACCGCCGCGCCCACGCGCAGGCGGCCGCCGCCGTCCTTGCACGCGTTCGGGTATTTGATTTTTTTCTCGATGTCCTTGATCGTGATCAGGCCCTTCAGCTCGAAGTCCTTGTTCACCACCAGCAGCTTCTCGATGCGGTTCTTCTGCAGGATCGCCTTGGCCTCTTCGAGGCCGGTCCCCTCGGGCGCGGTGATGAGATGCTTGTGCGTCATCACTTCGGAGAGTTTCAGGTTCATGCGCGTCTCGAAGCGAAGATCGCGATTGGTCACGATTCCGACGAGCTTGGCCCCCCGCGTCACGGGAATGCCCGAGATCCGGTAGCGGGCCATCAGCTGGAGCGCCTCGCGGATGGTCTTGTCGGGCGAGATCGTGATCGGATCGACGATCATCCCGCTCTCGGACTTCTTCACCTTGTCCACCTCGACCAGCTGCTCCTTCGCGGACATCGCGCGGTGGATGATCCCGACCCCGCCCTCCTGCGCGACGGCGATCGCCATGCGCGCGTCGGTGACGGTGTCCATGGCGGCGCTGACGATCGGGATGTTGATCCGGATGCGGCGGGTGAGGTGGGTGCGCGTCTCGACGAACCGGGGCAGGACGGACGATTTGGCCGGGATCAGAACGACATCATCAAACGTCAAACCTTCTTCGATTCTGCTCTTCAGCGTCATGGAGGCCCGATTGAATACCGCGCGGCGGCGGCGTTCCCCGTCGAAAAGGGTGGATCATAATTAACATATTCACACGACGGCGTCAAGAGATATTGAAGAATCCCGCCTCGGCGGGAGAATGCGGCGGACCCGGCGCGCGCGGGACATTACCAACGCCAGACCCACAACGGCAGTTCGAGGACCGACGGCGCGCGAGGACCCGTCGGAACGGGAACATAGCCGGCCGCCGGCGCCCCGCCGTCGGAGACGGGCCGCGGGACCGACGGGGGAAGGACGGACGTAAAAAAGGACGGGAAGAATTGAACGGCGCGCGGCGGCTTTATTTCCGACGAATCCGTCGTCAGCGACAAGCGGTCCGGGGTTTCTTGCGAAGGGCGGAGTTCGCCGACCCGCGAGGTGTAGGAGAAGCTCCAGAAAATGGCGCCGGCGCCGATCACGACCACCCCGCCGACCGAAAAGGTCACGGACACGTGCGTCTCGGCCCGGGCCGGGCCCGGCCAAAAGATCAGGACGAGCGGGAGGAGAAAGCTCGCGGGGATCGGAATCCGTCGTCTCATGTCCTGAAGTTTACCCGACCGGGCCGTCCGATGCAAACCGTTTTACGTTTTTCCCGACGCCTTCTCGGTTTCCACGATCGTCACCGTGGTCTTCATCACGGCGTCCGGGTTGAGCGAGATGCTGTCGATGCCCTGCTCGACCAGGAAGCGGGCGAACTCCGGATAGTCGCTCGGCGCCTGGCCGCAGATGCCGATCTTCCGGCCCCGGGCCTTCGCCGCCCGTATCACGGCCGAGATCATCGATTTCACCGCCGGGTTCCGCTCGTCGAACAGCGGGGCCACGATCGCGGAGTCCCGGTCCACGCCCAGCACGAGCTGCGTGAGGTCGTTGGAGCCGATCGAGAAGCCGTCGAACAACTCGGCGAACGCGTCGGCCAGGATCACGTTGCTGGGAATCTCGCACATCACGTACAGCTCCAGCCCGTTTTGCCCCCGCCGGAGCCCGTGCTTTTCCATCTCGGCCTGGACGAGCCGCGCTTCCTCGACGGTGCGGCAAAAGGGGATCATCAGCTTGAGGTTGGTCAGGCCCATCCCGTCCCGCACCTGTTTCATCGCCCGGCATTCCAGAGCGAACCCGTCGCGGTAGCGCGGGTTGTAGTAGCGCGAGGCGCCGCGGAATCCCAGCATCGGGTTCTCCTCGGCCGGCTCGTAGGGCCGCCCGCCGATCAGGTTGGCGTACTCGTTTGTCTTGAAATCGCTCAGGCGCACGATGACGTCCTTGGGATAGAAGGCCGCCGCGATCGTCCCGACGCCCTGGGCCAGCCGGTCGACGAAATACCGCGCTTTGTCGTCGTACCCCGCCGTCAGTCGGTCGATCTCGGCCTTCACCGCCGGGTCGTCGAGCTTCGGATAGTTCACCAGCGCCAGCGGGTGAATCTTGATCCAGGTGCTGATGATGAATTCCTCGCGGGCCAAGCCGATCCCGTCGTTGGGGATGAAGGACAGGCTGAAGGCCTCTTGGGGATTGCCCAGGTTCATCATCACTCGGGTCTTGGGGCGGGTCAGCGTCTTAAGGTTGATCTTCTCCACGTCGAAGGGCAGCGTGCCCTCGTAGACGACCCCGGTCTCGCCCTCGGCGCACGAGACGGTCACCTTCTGGCCGTCTTTGAGCCGTTCGGTCGCCTGCTCGGCCCCCACCACGGCCGGGAGGCCGAGCTCGCGGCTGACGATCGCCGCGTGGCAGGTCCGGCCGCCGCGATTGGTCACGATGGCCGCCGCCTTTTTCATGATCGGCTCCCAATCCGGATCGGTCTTGTCGGTCACCAGCACCTCGCCCGGTTTGAACCGGTCGATATGCTGAACGCTCTTGATGACCCGGACCGGGCCCTGGGCGATCTTTTCCCCGACGCTGCGGCCCGACACCAGGACCCGACCGTGCTGCGTCAGATGATAGATCTCGACCTCCCCCCGGTCTTTTTGCGACTGAACCGTCTCGGGCCGGGCCTGGACGATGAAGAGCTCGCCGGTCCGTCCGTCCTTGGCCCATTCCATGTCCATGGGCGTGGGCCGGCCCCTCTTCGCGCTGTAGTGGTCCTCGATCACGCAGGCCCAGCGGGCCAGCGTCAGGATCTCGTCGTCGGTGATCGCGAAGCGGGCGCGATCGTCGGGCGGAACCGGCACGTTCTTCACCATCTTGCCCCCGCCCACGTCGTAGACCAGCTTGAACTCCTTGGTGCCCAGGATCTTTTGCAGGATCGGCCGGAAGCCGGTCTTGAGCGTCGGCTTGAAGACGTAATATTCATCGGGGTTCACCGACCCCTGGACCACGTTCTCGCCCAGGCCGTAGGAGGCGTTGATCAGGACGGCGTCCGGGAAGCCGCTTTCCGTATCGATCGAAAACATGACGCCCGACGACGCCAGGTCCGAACGCACCATCCGCTGCACGCCGATCGAAAGAGCCACCTTCAGGTGGTCGAAACCCTTGTCCGTCCGGTATGAAATAGCCCGGTCGGTAAACAGCGAGGCGAAGCAACGTTTGCAGGACTCCAACAGGGCCCGGCGGCCCTGTACGTTGAGATAGGTCTCCTGTTGTCCGGCGAAGCTGGCGTCCGGAAGATCCTCGGCCGTCGCGCTGCTTCGAACCGCCACGTCGAGCGGGGCGCGGCTTGGATCGCCCAGGCGGTCGTAGGCGTCCGCAATCGCCTGTTCCAGGTCCGAGGAAAGGCTCGCCGACACGATCGCCTGGCGGATCGCAAGCCCCCGCCGGCGAAGATTGTCTATGTCGCGCGTATCCAATCCTTCCAGCGTTTCACGGATGGTCCGGTCCAGGTCCGCTTCCCGAAGAAAACGGCGATAGGCCTCGGCCGTGATGGCGAAACCGTTCGGCACCTTGACTCCCTTGGCGGCCAGCTCCCGGACCATCTCGCCCAACGAGGCGTTCTTGCCGCCGACCCTCGGGATGTCGTCGATGCCGATCGCTTCGAACCACAGAATCGGAGAAGGCTGCTGCGTCGTTTTTGTCATGACCGTGCTCCCGACCGGATGCCCGTTACTTGTTGGGTTTCTTCCTGGCTTGGTTCGCCACCGCCTCGGCCGCCCGCTTCGCTTGTTCAGGGTCGCCCAGATAGAAACTTCGAATCGGCTTCAGATCGTCCTCGAGCTCATAGACGAGAGGAAGGCCGGTGGGGATGTTGAGATCGACGATCGCCTCGTCCGACACCCGGTCCAGATGCTTGACCAAGGCCCGCAGACTGTTCCCGTGGGCCGCGATCAAAACCCGCCGGCCGGCCCGGATCGCGGGGGCGATCGTCTCGTTCCAATAGGGGAGAAAGCGCGCGACCGTGTCCTTCAGGCTCTCGGTCAACGGCAGCTCCTCCGGCCGAAGGCCGGCGTAACGGGAATCGCGCCCCGGGAAGCGCTCGTCGTCCGGGGCGAGCGCCGGCGGACGGACGTCGTAGCCGCGACGCCATCGCAGGACCTGCTCCTCGCCGTGAAGCCGGGTCGTTTCGGACTTGTCGAGCCCCTGCAATGCGCCGTAGTGCCGTTCATTCAAGCGCCAGCTGCGATGGACCGGGATCCACATGAGGTCCATTTCTTCCAGGACGATCCAGAGCGTCTTGATGGCGCGCTTGAGCACCGACGTGTAGGCCACGTCAAACGTGTATTGCTCCCGCATCAGGAGCCGAGCGGCGGCGAGAGCCTCGCCGATCCCCTTTTCGCTCAGTCCCACATCGATCCAGCCGGTGAAGCGGTTTTCCTTATTCCAAACGCTCTCGCCGTGACGGACAAGCACCAGTTTCTTCATGATCCGGCCATTCCCCGTTCATCGCTTTTTCGCAATCGGATCTTAGCGCGCCAGGACGCGCGCCAACTCGAGCAGACCGAGGTCCGGAGGCTTCTTGACGTTGGCCACCTCGGCCAGCGGCGTCGTTGAGACCTGTCCTTTGAGCAGTCCCACCAAGACCCCGGGCTGCCCCCGAACCAGCGCATCGACCGCTCCGGCCCCCAGTCGCGTGGCCAGAAGCCGGTCGAACGCGCCCGGAGCCCCGCCCCGCTGCACGTGTCCCAGCAGCGTCACGCGGAGGTCGAAGCCGATGCGCCGATGGTGCTCATGGAAATAGGCCGCGATCTCGGACGCCTTGTATTCCGCCCCCTCCGCGATCACGCCGATCGCATGGGATTTTCCCCGATCGTAGGCCCCCCTCAGTTCCTGCGCGATGATCTCCGGGTCGCAGGAGGCTTCGGGGATGGCGATTACCTCGGCCCCGCCGGCGATGCCGGCCATCAGCGCAAGGTAACCGCACTCCCGTCCCATCACCTCGACCAGGAAGGCCCGCTGATGCGACGACGCGGTCGTCTTGAGCCGGTCGATCGCTTCCAGGGCGATGTTGAGCGCGGTGTCCACGCCGATGGTCATCTCGCTGCCGGCCAGGTCGTTATCGATGGTGGAGGCGACGCCCACGACCGGCACGCCCATCCGCGAAAGGTCATAGGCCCCGGCCTGGGAGCCGTTCCCGCCGATGACCACCACCGCCTCGATTCCGAGAGACCGGAGAGCCGCGACGGCCTTGCCCCGCCCCGCCTCCGTCTTGAATTCCGGGCAGCGCGCGCTGCCGAGCATCGTGCCGCCGCGTTCAAGAATTCCGCCCACGCCGCGCGCGGTCAAGGGGAGGGCGTCGCCGGCGACCAATCCCGCGTACCCGTGCCGGATGCCGCAGACCTCCAT
>DATIYJ010000013.1 GCA_035517655.1 Nitrospiria bacterium
CGCCATCCGTCGAAGGTAAGGCTTGATGTAGGCGAACAGTCGCAGAAGGTTTTTCATGGGATGCCTGCGACTATTATCTTATCGGCGGGATCGCTTTGTCAATGGATGGGGCTAAGGAATCTATTTTGTTGAGTGGGATCGGGCCTTCTTCAATCCCCAGGGCGAATCGGTCAGCCAGCGGGCCAATTCCTCGGCCGGAATCGGTCGGCTCATGTAATACCCCTGGGCCGCGTCGCAGCCCATCTCCACCAACCGCTCCAGGACCTCCCGGCTTTCCACGCCTTCGGCCACGACCTTCAGACCGAGGTTGTGCGCCAGATCGATCGTCGACCGCACGATCACCGCGTCGTCCGCGTTCGCGGCCATGCCCAGGACGAACGACTTGTCCACCTTGACCTCGTCGACCGGCAGTTTCTTCAGATAACCCAGGGAGGAATAGCCGGCGCCGAAGTCGTCGATCGAAAAACGGATGTTCTTCGACCGCAGCCGCGTGAGGATCTCCATGGCGCGCGCCGGATCGGCCATGATCGCGCTCTCGGTGATTTCCAGTTCCAACCCGGCCGGCAGGGCCCCGGAGCTTTGAAGAAGGCCTGTGATCTGGTCCGGCAGCTGCGGATCCTGAAGGCTTCGGGCCGAAAGATTGACCGCGACCGAGAGATCGATCCCGCTCCGGCGCCACGCGCGCCATTGGCCGAGCGCGTTTTCCAGGACCCACAACGTGAGCTGCTTGATAAAGCCGGTGTGCTCCGCGAGGGTGATAAACTCGTCCGGAGGAATCAGGCCGCGTTCCGGATGGCGCCAGCGGATCAAGGCCTCGACGCCGGTGGTCTGCCGGGTCTTCAGATCGATCTTCGGCTGATAATAGAGGACGAATTCCCGGCGCTCGACGGCATGGCGCATTTCGGCCATCAAGGCCAAGCGGCTCGGGCTGTGCCGGTCGTGTTCCGAGACGTAGACGGCAAAACCGCTCGAGGACTGCTTCGCCGAGTACATGGCCACGTCCGCGCGCCGCATCAGCCTGTCGACGTCATCCCCGTGTTCCGGGAACAGGGCGATGCCGATGCTGGCCCCGACTTCGAGAAAGAACCCTTCCACGACGAAGGGCCGGTCCAGCGCCTCCAGGATTTTCTGGGCGGCCACGGTGGCGCCGTCGATGTCCGTCGCCGGCAGCAGCACCGCAAACTCATCCCCGCCCAGCCGTGCGACCGTGTCGGACTCCCGAAGCACGCTCAGGACGCGCGGCCCCACCTGTTTCAAGAGAAGGTCCCCGTGATGATGTCCCAGGGCGTCGTTGACGTCCTTGAAATGGTCCAGGTCCATGAGCAGCAGCGCCAGCGGCCGGCCCTCCCGATCGGCGGAATGAATCGCCTGCCGCAGGCGGTCCAAAACCAGCGTGCGGTTGGGCAGATCGGTCAAGGTGTCGTGCAGCGCCTGGTACTCCAGCGCGGCGGCCTGCGTTTTGCGCTCGGTGATGTCGCGGACGATCGTCAGCACTTCGTTCGTCCCGCTCACCACGATCCGGGCCTCGTAGTCCCGCCGGCCGCCTTTGACCAGAAGCGGGTATTCAAAGACCTGCGTCTCGCCGGTTTCGAGCGCCTGCCGCGTATAATGCATGAACGGCTCGGCGACATCGGGCGGCAGCACTTCCCGAACCTCCTTGCCTAAAAATTGATTGGGAGGGACAAAGGGCTCCAGGCCCTTGGCGGGAATGAAATCCAAGTAAACTCCCTCCCGGTTGATCCGGAACATCATGTCCGGCATCGCGTTCAGGAGGGCGCGGTTCTGAGCTTCGCTCTTGCGCAACGCTTCTTCGGCCTTCCGGCGCTCCGTGATGTCTTGGACCGTACCGATCATCCGAATCGGCTTGCCGGCCTGATCAAAAGTCACTTCGGCCTGTTCATGAACAATGCGCTCCGCGCCGCTCGGCAAGACGATGCGGTGATCGATGCTGTAAGGTCGTTTCTTCCACAAGGCTTCATCAACCGACTTTGTGACAAACTCTCGATCCCCGGGATGAACCGTATTTAAGAAGGCCTCATACGTGGCGCCGAATTCCTGGGGAGACAAGCCGAAGATGCGATTAATTTCATCCGACCATTGCAATTCATTGGTTTGAATATTCCAGTCCCAGTTGCCCAGATGGGCGATGCGTTGCGCATCCGAAAGGCCTTTCTGGCTTTGGAACAGCGCCTCCTCCGCCTGTCGGCGATCGGTAACATCGCGAAAGCTCCAGACCCGTCCGACGCTTTTTCCTCCGATCCAATGAGGCTGGGAATAGCGCTCGAAGATCCTCCCGTCCTTGAATTCGAGCAGATCGAAGCTCTCCGAATCCGGTTGATCGTACAATGACCGCACTTTTTTAAGAAAGGCGTCGGGATCCTTCAACTGATCCAGAACAAACGACAGCGGCTGCTTATGATCGCCCGCCGCCACCACGGATTCCGGAATCCGCCACAGCTTTAGAAACTTTTGATTAAAACTGACGATCCGGCCTTCATGGTCGACGACATATATCCCGTCGGCCGTCGATTCCAGCGTCGCCCGGAGCAAGGACACGGATTTCTCCAGTTCGGCCACGGCCTGCACTCGTTCGGAAATGTCTCTTGCAAAAGCGCAATTATACTCCTTTCCTTCGAATTCCAGATAATTCGCGTTGATTTCGACGGGGAAAATCCTTCCCGACTTTGTACGATGCCGGGTTTCCAAGGTGATGGAGCCGCGGCGTTTGAGTTCGCTCCACACCGGGGACCAGTTCTCGCGGGGAAAATCGGGATCAATATCGAAAACGGACATGGTGAGGAGCTCTTCCCTTGTATAGCCGAGAAAGCGGCTCGCCAACTCGTTGACGTTGAAAATGCGCGCGTCCGGTGTCAGCCAATAGATGGCGTCGCCGGCGCGGTCGATCGAAAACTGGGAAAACTTCAAGCGATCTTCCACGCGCTTCCGATCGGTGATGTCGCGGGCCACGCCGAAAAACCCGACCACTTTCCCCGTTTCACCGACCTGGGGCACGACCTTGTCTTCCACCCACCGGTATTCCCCCGTCTCCTTGTGGCGGAGGCGATACTCCCGTATGCCGGTCGACCGATCCTCCAGGATTTTCCGCGTCGATTCCGTCACGGTCGGAACATCTTCCGGGTGGAGGATTCGGAACCAGAGCCCCTCGTCTTCGATAAACTCTTCCGGCCGATATCCGACGATATCCTCGGTCCGGGGGCTCATAAATTGGATCGTGCTCACCAAGGGATCTTCCTTGATGCCGACCGAGTAAATAATTTCCTCGATGTTGGTCAGGATTTTCCGAAGCTCTTCTTCGCTCTTCCTGAGTTCCTCCTCCGCTCTTATCCTTTCGGTCGTGTCGTGCACGGTGGCGATCACGCCGATGACCTCCCCCTGGTCGTTTCGGAACGGACCGTATCGGGCCGAAGTCCATCCCGTCCCGCCCGTTTTCTTGATGAAGACGGGGATATCCATGTACGCAAAGGTCTCGCCGGTCAACGCCTTTTCGACGCAGGCCTCGATGCCTTCCGCGATCTTTTTTTCGATCAGAAGCTTGCCGTCTTGTTCCAGGTAAAGGGACGGTAAATCCCTCGGACGTTTCCCCAAGACCGCCTCCGCCCGCAAACCGGTCAGTTCCTCCATATAGGGGTTCCAGACAAGGTATCGGAGCTGACGGTCATACAAGATGATGCCTTCCCGAACATTCTCTATAATTTGCGTGTTGAACTGCTCGGATTCCCGGAAGCGCTTATCGATCGCGTTCGGAGCGGATTTGACGCGCGGGGTCCGCGCACGGGGAGCATCGGACGGCTTTCTGGTTTTTTTGGACATGAGGTGGGCTCTTTTTATATAGCCGGGTCTTACGTGTCTACGGACCTCGTCCATCGTGACGATATAGGAGTCGGCCTTTTAGCCCTCGCCATGATTTAAGTATATCTTTGGATGCGCAGGCTGTCAATCGGACTCCGCCCGCGCCGGGGGCCGCAACTGCCGGTGAAACTTGACCAAAACCATCATTGACATGGCGCATGGCTTATTCTATAGTGGCCGGAGAATCGATATACCCGAAAGGGAGTCGGATCCTACGCCGACCCGGGCGGGATGACGGAAAATGGGGTCCGCCTTACGGCGCGGCGCAACGGTCGTAGGCTTTCGCCGCTGCTGCATTGATATCGGGACCCCGGAAGAATGGAACTCAATGGAACTTGGGGTGGAATGCGAAGAGGTTGGTCTACGAAGGATGGATGGGACAAGAAAGCCGAACGCGATCAGTCATCACTCATGCTGGTGACCACACCGGCCGTCACGAGCACGACGACCGCGACAATGAGAAGCAACCAAAGCGGAAGATACGACATCGTTGCACCCCCTTTAAATGATTTTTCAGTATGATGAACTTTTAGCCCCTATATGTCAAGGGGTAACTTTTCGGACGGCTTGACGGATCGATCGAATCGGGGAGAAAATGATCCATGTTCGAACTGTCGCTGGTTGCGGTGATCGTGACGGCCGTCTTGGCCGTCCGATGGATCATGAACATCGGCTTCTCGGCCTCCACGTGGACGGAGTTGGGCTTGCTGGTCCTGGCGGCCGGAATCATCGAGGGCATACCCGCCGGGCTTTATTATCACGTCGTCCTGTACCGGCTGCTCCATCCACGGGGCCAGCTTCCGTCCGGATGGTGGATTTCCCCCGTCCAGTACCACGTTTATCTGACCGCGGAGGAGACCCGGAGGGTGCGTCGGTGGTTTTTTCTGGGCGGTTTCGGCTTCCTTCTTTGCATCCTGGGAGGGATCCTGGCCCTCTCCGGAATGGCGTTTGGAGAAACGATTCATGGCCATATTGATTAGGGAAGGACAGGATGTCGATGTAAAACAGCTTCAGGCCCTGTATCATCACGCCCCGTGGGCGAAGGGCCGCGATCCTGACGGCATCAAGCGGATGCTGGAGAACACGGATTATGTTTTTTCGGCCTGGGACGGCCCGCGGCTGATCGGGTTCGCGCGGGTTATGACCGACCGCATCTATCGCGCGACGCTCTGGGATGTGGTCGTTCATCCCGACGTTCAAGGCCGTGGCGTGGGGGAAACTTTGATGAAGACGATTTTATCCCATCCCGTCCTGTCCCGGGTCCAGAAATTCTGGTTGAACACGCGGGACAAGCAGGCCTTCTACGAGCGTTTCGGCTTTGTCCGAAGCGATCAGGGAATGGTCCGGGACAATCCCGAAGGGGGCGCCTCATGATTCGAGCGGAACGGATGTCCGCCGCCTTCCTCGAGTTGGTTCGGATCGACAGCCTTTCCCGCGAAGAAGGGAAGATCGCGGAGCGCCTGGTCCGTGAACTGAAAGCGCTGGGAAGCGAGGTTTACGTCGACGACGCCGGGTCCAAGGTCGGCGGAGAGACCGGAAACATCATCGCCCGTTTTCCGGGCGGCCGGACCGGAGAACCGGTTCTGTTGTCGGCTCATATGGACACGGTCGTCCCGGGCCGCGGGATCAAACCGATTCGCGAGCCGGACCGGATCCGGACCGACGGCACGACGATCCTGGGCGCGGACGACAAATCCGGAATCGCGATCATTTTGGAAGTCCTCACGGTCTTGAACGAACGGGAAATTCCCCACCCGCCGGTCGAAGTGGTCTTTACGATCTGCGAAGAGGCCGGCCTGATCGGGGCCAAGCATTTGGATATCCGATCGCTCCGGTCGCGCCATGGACTGGTCCTGGACAGTTGTCCGGCCGACTCGCTCTTCACGCGCGGGCCGGCGGCGGATAAACTCGAATTCACGGTGCACGGTCACGCGGCGCACGCCGGGGTCTGCCCGGAGGAAGGGCTCAACGCGATCCGGATCGCGGCCGAGGCGATCGCCCGGATGCGGCTGGGCCGGATCGATGCCGAAACGACCGCGAACCTCGGCCTGATCGAAGGCGGTAGCGCGGTGAACATCGTTCCGGACCGGGTCGTGATCCGCGGCGAGGCCCGAAGCCACGACGAAGCCAAGCTCGCCGCCCAGTCGTCGCACATGGCGGAATGTTTTGAGACCGCCGCCCGCGCGCACCGCCTGATGAAGGACGGCCGGGAAATTCAGGCCCGGGTGGAGGGAAAGATCGAGCGGGATTATCCGCGCATGACCCTCGGCGATGACGCGCCGGTCGTCCAATGGATCAAGGCGGCCGCGGCAACGCTGGGCGTCTCGATCGCCTGCCGGAAAACCGGCGGCGGATGCGACGCGAACGTCTTCAACGGACACGGGCTGAACGTGGCCAATCTCGGAACCGGCATGCGCGAGATCCATACCGTCAAGGAGCATCTGCTCCTCCGGGAGTTCGAACAGACGGCCCGCGTGGTGCTGGAAATGCTCCGCGCGGTGTGAGATAATACGAAACCCGTATGGAAATCGATCCGCAGCAGCTCAATCCCTCACAGGCCTACGACCTGATGATCAGCATCATCGTCCCGCGGCCGATCGCGTTCATTTCGACCCTGAACACCGAAGGACTCCCGAACGCCGCCCCGTTCTCGTTCTTCAACGGGGTCTCGACCGATCCTCCGATGGTGGCGATTTCGATCGCGCGGCGCGGCCAGGAAAAAAAAGGGACGCTGCGAAACATCGAGGACTCGGGGGAATTCGTGGTGAACGCGGTGGACGAGAATCTGGCGGAGGGAATGAACCGGGCCGCGGGAAACTATCCCCGGAGCACGAACAAGTTCGAGGTCGCCGGACTCACGGCGAAGCCCAGCGTCAAGGTCAAGCCCCCGCGAATCGGCGAGTCCCCGATCAGCCTGGAATGCCGGCTCGTGCAGGTCATGCCGCTTCCGGAATCAAAAGACGCCCTGGTCATCGGTCGGGTCGTTTACATTCATCTGAATGACGCGCTTTGGCGTGACGGCAGCGTCGACCCGGCGCGTCTTCGCGCCATCGGCCGCTTGGGCCAGTCCAACTATTGCCGCGTCCGGGATACGTTCCGCCTCGACCGTCCGCAGACGGGGTGACCTCTTTTTCAAGCCTTCCTGACACGGTGCTGATACCACAGCGCCGCCAGCATCGACTTGCTGTCCACGATCTGTCCGGTCACGGCCAGGCGGTAAAATTCATCAAAGGGCATCCTCACCCGTTCGATAAACTCGCCGTCGTCGGGAAGGAGGGACGAATCCTTCGCCAGCTCCGTCCCCAGATAGATCTCGATGTTGCCGGTCGAAAACCCGACCGAGTGGTAATACCGGAAGAGCCATTCCATTTTCGCCGGCCGAACGCCGGTCTCCTCCTCGCACTCCCGCCGTCCCGTCTCTTCCCTGGATTCGCCGGGGTTGATGATCCCGGCCGGGATCTCGAGGATCACCTGCCCGATCGCCTGCCGGTACTGCCGGACGAGATGGACCGTTCCGTCGGCCTCGATCGGAAGCACCCCGACCGCGTCCGGCGGCCGGACGATCTCCCGCACCGCCTCCCGTCCGTCGGGCAGCCGGACGATCCGCTCCTCGGCCCGGACGTATTTCCCGTGATACACGGTTTTTGAGCGGAGCAACGTTTCCTCAAGAGACATCGGACACCCTACTTTAACCCGCCGCTTCGGACCAGATCATAAAGCTCGTCGTCCTGGCCGATGTATTTTCCATCGATGAAAATCTGCGGGACGGTCCACTCTCCGGTCTTTTCGACCAGATCTTCCCGGACCTCGGGCGTCTCCGAGATGTCGATCTCTTCGTAGGCGATCCCTTCCTGGTCGAGCAAGCGCTTGGCCCGGACACAGGATCCGCAAAATCGTGTCGTGTAAATCTGTACGGTCGGCACTTTAAAAACTCCTTCTTTTAAGAACCCATCGATCCCTTTTCTATTCTAACACAAACCAAGCGGCGGCGTCAGAATCGGCCGAAGCTCCCTCCGGCCAGAGGCTCCTCAAGGGGGATCCGGGAGAGAACCTCGTCGGGCAGAAAATCAAACGGACCGGGATAGGGACGTCCGGCCTGGTGGAAGGCCTCTTCCGTCAGTTGGTTGAGTCCCGCGACCGAACGGTTGATGTCCCGCGCATGATGAGGAGGACGATACAGGAGAAGATCGTATCCCGCAATGAGGTTGAAAGCCGGATAGACGCCGTTCTGAAAGGCGACCGCCGCCACCTCCGACCATTCCCCGCCGAGCCTCCCGCCGAAGCTCTCGAACTGCATCCCTTTGACGACGGCGATGATCGGGAGAATTCCAAGCCGGGGCCGTGATCCGACGCCCTCTTCGTCGCCCGCCGGCCCCATTGGAATGAATCCGGTGCGTGAAAACATCTCGACCAGCCGGCCGGGAGAGTTTTTGAGTCCCCATTCCCGGTATTCTTTGAAAGATAGAACGCGATCGGACGGGATGATTTCCTGTTCGAGTTGCAGCCGCAGCGCGGCGCGGACCTTCGCAGGATCTTCAAACGGCCGACGGAAATCACGACCTTCCCGCTGGATGCCGTAAAGGGCCGTCAGGACGATCGCGAGCGGAACCGCATGCGGGGCCTTGGGCCCTTTTTTGGTCTTTTTGCGTATTTTTTGGACCATGGATAACTCGGGGACCCGCTCTATTCCTTCAGCAGATCCTCGACCGTAAAGAGGCTCTCGACGGCATAGCCCAGGGCTTCCAGGTGCTGACGCCCGCCCTCCTTTCGATCGACCAGCGCGATGACCTTCATGACGGTGCAGCCGGCCTCTTTTAGGATATGGATCGTCCGCTCGGTGGCCCGACCGCCGGTGAGGACATCGTCCACCACCACGACGCGGGCGTTCTCGGGAAGATGGCCCTCGATGTACGCCATGGGGCCGTCCGGCCGGCCGAAGGGCTTGGGCTCCTTGCGGATGATGAAGGCCGGGATCGGATGCGGCTCCCCGTAGCTCAAAATCGAAACGGACGTGGCGATCGGATCGGCCCCCAGCGTCATCCCTCCGATCGCGTCCGCCTCCAGATTCGAAATCGCGTCCAGGATCAGCTGTCCGACCAAGAAAGCGCCTTCGAAATCGAGCGTGACCTTTTTGCAGTCGATGTAGAAATGGCTCTTTCTTCCGGAGGAAAGCGTGAAGATCGGTTCGGTGTTGTAAACGAAGGAATCGCGGAGCTTCGTCAATAGACGCTGGCGAAAGTTGGCCCGTTCATGTTTGTCCATAATTTTTATAGTATAGGAGCCGGGGTGAAAATGCAAACGGCGGCGACGCACCGGGCCGGAAGACCCTCTAGAAGATCTCCGGATGCCGGAAGCAGCGGAGGGTGTGATCGTTGACCATGCCGACGGCCTGCATGAACGCGTAGCAGATGGTCGATCCGACGAAACGAAATCCGCGACGCTTCAAATCCCGGCTCATCGCGTCCGAGGCTTGCGTCCGGGAAGCAACCGCGCTCGGCGATCGGCGCTTGTTCCGGACGGGTTCGCCCCCGACGAAGGACCAAATATAGGCGTCGAAACTCCCGAACCCGTCGCGGATCGCCAAAAGGGCTTTCGCATTGCCGACGGCGGAATCGATCTTCAAGCGGTTCCGCACGATGCCGGGGTCCGACAACAGCGCCCGCATCTTTTTTCGATCATAGCGCGCGATTTTTTCGGGATCGAATCCGTCGAACACCCGGCGATAATGATCCCGCTTTTTTAAGATGGTCGACCAGCTCAACCCGGCCTGGGCGCCTTCCAGAATCAGAAACTCGAAAAGACGACGATCGTCATGAAGGGGAACGCCCCATTCCCGATCGTGGTATTCGATCATCAAGGGATCCTTCCCCGCCCATTCGCATCGGATCTTGGTCCCGTTATTCTTCGCCCAACGATCCATCTTGGGAACGCCTCCCGCCGCGCTCTTCAGGCTTTCTTCCGTTTAGCCACATTACAAAACCCGCCGGCCGAAGTCAACCGAAGGAGCCCGGGCGCCGGGATTTGGCATTCCCACCGCCGCGATCGCTTTTTTGACTTTTCGAGCGCCGCGACGTAAGATGACGACGGGGCGGGAAACCGGCACACTCGGAGGCTTAACGGTGGGCATGCGTCGATGGAAAACTTTAGGAATGGTCCTGTTCCTATCGATATCGACGATGTTCAACGCCTGCCGAACCGCTCCGGGTTATCACGAGTCCGAACCCTCTCCCGAACTCCTCCAACGCCTGTCGGCGTTCCTCCAAGCCGATGACACGGAAGCGGAGCGACTCTTGCCGGCCCTTTCCAAGCGGCCCGTCGCCGAACTGGAAGCGGCGCTCCATCATGTTCTGGAGGCCTCCTTTCAAAAATCCGTCCCCACCGGCATGCAGCCCGGCCGGACCCTAAGCGTGGACGGCCGATCGATGCGCTACGGACTTTACGTCCCGTCCGCTTACGACCCCACCCGGCCGTATCCGCTGATCCTCTGCCTGCACGGGGCCGGGTTCGACGGGGACGCCTACCTGGACCGATGGCGGCCCCGTCTGGGCGAAGACTATGTCCTGGCCTGCCCCACCATGGAGGAAGCCGACTGGTGGACCCGTGGGGGAGAGGCCCTCGTTCTCGCGGTGTTATCCGAGGTCACGCGAACGTATCATGTGGACCCCGACCGGATTTATCTCACGGGCATGTCCAACGGAGGCATCGGAACCTTCCTGATCGGGCTGAACCATCCGGACCGCTTCGCCGCGCTGGTCCCGATGGCCGGCGCATTTCCGGCGGCGTTGTTCCCCTTGCTCGACAACGCCAAAAACACGCCCCTCTACATCATCCACGGCTCGAAGGACCAGGTGATGCCGGTCCAGTACAGCCGGGACGTGGCGTCGTATCTGAAGCGAAACGGCTATCCCGTCACCTATCGGGAGCACGACCGCGTTCATCCCATGGCCGGCGGACATTATTTTCCCAAAGAAGAGCTTCCGGATCTCCTGACCTGGCTCAAAAACCAGCGCCGGACCCCGGAACCGAAGGAACTGACGGTCGTCCGGGACCGCGACCATGCCGGACGTGATTTTTGGGTCCGGATCGATGAGATCGACCCCAAAGCGGGTTCCTTCTGGAGTTCGGAACATGATCCGGAGGAGGGACGACGGCTCCAACAGGGCGCCTATGCCCGGCTCAAGGCCCGGGTTTCCGGGAATACGATCTTCGTGACAACGGAGCATGTAACCCGGTACCGTTTGCTGCTTCCCCCTCATTTTGTGGACCCGAGTAAACCTGTGGCGGTCTTCACGAACGGCCGGATCAGTTTCGAGCAACTTTTGCGTCCGGACTCCCGTTCACTATTGGAAGAGGCGCGACGCCGACCCGATCCCCGTCAGCTTGTTTTCTCAACGATCGACATCCAAGTCCCGCCTTGACCAATGAAATCGGCGAGATAGTCGGCGGTTCCCGGCCCGAGCGCGGTTTTGACAATTCCGGGGCGTGGGCTATACTTGAACATAGCTTGTTACGCATCATGATAAGGAGGGTCTGCGATGTTTGGAAACGGCAACGGGACCGGCACTCAGAAAGATTCGGAGGAAATGACGATTTACATGGGCAAGAATATCGAGTTCAAAGGGACGCTCAGCTTTGAGGGAACCGGCCGGATCGACGGGAAGGTGGAAGGGAAGATTTTAGCCAAAGGGGTGCTGTTGTTGGGGGAAGGAGCGGCCGTTTCATCCGAAATCGAAGGGGATACCGTGATCGTCGGAGGAAACGTGGAAGGCAAAATTACGGGCCGTCAAAGAGTACAACTCCTCAAGAGCGCCGTCGTGAACGCCGAGATCGTCGCGCCCGCTTTTTCCATCGAGGAAGGTTGCCGGTTCAACGGGACCTGCCGGATGCCGGGGGGCGCCGATGCCGCTTCGATCATCCGTCGATCCGAACAAGAAGAGAAATTTTCGCCCGTCATGGCGGCGAGATAACCCGCGTCAGCGCTCCCGTCTTTTGCGTTCGCCCGCTCCGCTTGTCACCGCCTCTTCCTTGACCGCATATCGAATCCCGTTCTTCCCCTTGGTCTTTACGGAATACATCAGGATGTCGGTCTGGTCCAGAATATCGTTGACGTTGACCGGGCTTTTTACAAAGGTCATCACGCCGATGCTCAGGGTGACGGGCCATTCATTCTTTTGAAATGTTTCAAGGAGGGCGTCCCGCACCCGTCGGAGCACGATCGTGGCCGCCTCGGCGCCGGTCTCGGGTAAGAGAACGGCAAACTCATCCCCCCCCAATCGGGCCACGGCGTCGGTGGATCGGGTGCTCCGAATGATGGTCTGCACCACGGTTCGAAGAAGATCGTCCCCGGTGCGGTGGCCGCGGCAGTCGTTGACGGTCTTGAAATTGTCAATATCCATGTAGGCCACGGTAAAGGGACGGTTGTAGCGCTCGGCCCGGCGGCGCTCCGCTTCCAAGATCTCATGAAAATATCGACCGTTGGCCGCATTCGTCAGATCATCGATCCGGGCGAGTTGCTTCTCACGCTCCAAGGTTTCCCGCACCCGGGAGACCAGAAACGTCACCACAAGGAATATCATCAGCCTCGTCGCGGCGTTCCAGTATTGTATCACCGTATAGGAGTAGAGATGCGGACCGACCGTATCCGCGGCCAGCCAGGCGACCGTGCCGAAACACGAGGTCACGATTCCCGATCTTCGCCCCGCGTACCAGGCCACCGCCAATACGGGCAGGATGTAAAAAACGGTAAGGGAGATTTCCGTCCCCGTGGTATAGTCGATCACGCCCACCAAAAGGATGGTCGACACGCCCAGGGTCGTCACAAAGGTTTTGGACTTGCGGCTGAGGAATCTTTCGAGCATAGGTATGAATTATAGTATACCAGATGGCGGACGGCCATGATCACGCGAAGGCGGCGGACTCGGGTTTTACACCGCGATGCCAAAAAGGGTCCGTACGATCATCCCGATCCCGTAGGTGATTCCAACGGCGGCCGCGATGATGACCAGATTCATCAGGATGCGTTTTCGGATATTCATGCCGGACAGGAACGCGAGGAGCATCGAGACCAGAATGACCGTAACGCCCCCGGTGAAGATCGAAATCAGGGCGGTCTTCGCACCGAACAGGACAGGAAGGATCGGAACGGCCGCGCCGACGAAATAACCCGCACCGACGATGAGGGCCGAGGAGAACGCGGGTTCTTCCGTCCCGGACGGCCCCGCGTCCTCGCCGAGGAACCGTTTCCGGCCCCGTTCCGTTCTCCGCATCTCGTTCTCGGAACTGGCCGCGACATAGGCCCCCGCCGCCATGGACAACGAACCGGCCGCGGCGGTGGTCAGCCCGGCGATCAGCACCAGCGACGCCGCTCCCAGGGCCGCGAAGAACCCGCTCACCGCCCCGAGAATCTCGACCAGCCCGTCGTTGAATCCGAGGAAGATGTTGCGGATGCGCTCCGGGTTGATCTTCCGCTCCGCCATCCGGCCGACGATCTCGTCCTCGTGCTTGAATTCGTCCTCCAGAATTCCTTTCACCGCGACGCCCAGCGGCCCGTCCTTGTATCTTTCCCAAATTGAAAGATACTTGCGGACGCCGTACACCTCGATCGCTTCGAGAACCAGGTGGACCGCGGTCGCGCCGAACAACCGGCAGGTCAGGACGATCAGCCCGAGTCTGAACCGGCGCGGGAAATCGAGGCCGGACACCGTCGTATCGAAAAAGCGCTGCCAGAAGGCGAAGTGCTGGGTTTCGATCGAGATCAACTCGTCCAGCATCGTCTGTAAATCGGGGCCCGAAATCCCGCGCAGCGATTTGTAAAGCGTCAGGTCGAACAACTCATCCAGAATCAGGGCTCGGGCCAGGCGGGGATCATGGGACG
This sequence comes from Nitrospiria bacterium, assembly GCA_035517655.1. NCBI lineage: Bacteria > Pseudomonadati > Nitrospirota > Nitrospiria > Nitrospiria bacterium. The sequence goes on from DATIYJ010000013.1 coordinate 13,745, forward strand.
ACGGATTGTTTTTATTCATGCCCGTACTCTTCACTCGATTCCTTTTATGCCTCTTGCGGCCGAAGGTCGGCAAAAACAAACCCGTCGCGTTCGACGACCTCGCCGACGCGAATCCCGATCGGGGTTCGAAACATCGGCCCGTCCACGGCAAAGGTGTGAAACTCGCCGTACTCGCCGCAGGGGTCGATCGATTCCGGAAGCTCGTCCAGGAACGCCGATCCGAATTCCCGTCCCGCGAAACGGGCCGGAAGTTTTTTCGGATCGACGCAGGTGACGTAGGCGCGCAGGCCTTCCAAGATCATCTGCCGGGCCAGGCGGTCGGTCGGAATTTCCCAAAGCGGGAAAAGCGGCGTGATGCCGGTCTCCTTCAATTTTTCCTCCCGGTAGGCCCGGATGTCCTGAAGGAAGAGGTCTCCGAAGGCCATGCAGCGTATTCCTCTTCCGCGCGATGCGTCGACAAACGCCTTCATCACCGATTCGTACTGGAGATTGCTGCAGGGATGGGGAATGTTCAAAGTCTCAAGCGGAAGCCCGACCGCCTCCGCCTGGCGTTCGAGCAGCTCCAGACGAACCGCATGCATCGCCACGCGCCGGAACTCGGCATTAACCGTCGTGAACAATCCGACCACTTCGATGTCGTTCCGCTGCCGGAGCAGATGCAGCGTCCAGGCGCTGTCCTTCCCGCTGCTCCAGCTCAGCAGGGTTTTCTTACGCATGCCATCCCCCGTCAATCAGAAAACCATGAAATTGAATCTTCCCTTCTGTATATTCCCATACACTTATATTTGTCAACAGCGAGATTAGCCGATGGCCGGTAGAGGCTCCCCGATGTGGATGCCTTAAATAATCGGAGGGATTCGGGCCGACACAGGGGCTTCACTCTTAAACTTCCGCATTTTCTTCTTCATAGGATTGGTAGATCCTCTTTTCCTTCCGACTCGCATCTCTCGCGGTCAGTTTATTGAGAGGGGAAAACCCGTTACGATTGACGACCCTGAACCTTCCGCAGCGCATCGAGGATTTCGGACGGGCGCGGCGGGCAGCCCGAAATCTTGACGTCCACCGGAATGTGCCGCTCGACCGGACCGGTCACGGCATAACTCCCCTTGAACATCCCGCAATCGCAGGCGCAGTCGCCCAGCGCGATCACCAATTTCGGATCCGGCGTCGCGGCATGAACGTCTTTCAGAGCTTTCTCCATATTCGCCGTGACGGGACCGGTGACCACGAGCGCGTCCGCATGGCGGGGAGAGGCCGCGATATGGATGCCGAACCGTTCCGCGTCGTAAACGGGGTTCATCAGCGCGTTCATCTCCATCTCGCAGCCGTTGCAGGAGCCGGTGTCCACCTCCCGAATCGTGAGCGACCGGCCGAACGCCGAGGCCTTCCGGCGAACCGCATCCGAGACGTCCGGCCCGGGTTGGGTCGGCGCCGGGTACCGTCCGGTCACCTTCCCGGTCTTCAAGCTTTTCCGGATGATCCTGAACACGGTTGGTCCTCCTCTCGCCCTTTCGTTTTATAAATCGTTTCCGGCATAGGAAAGATCAAAACTTTTATTGATCAGCGGAAAATCCGGGATAATATTCCCCAGCACGGCAAACTGAATCGCCGGCCAGATCACAAACGAAGGGTCCCGCACCTTGCATCGGTGGATCTTCCCCTCCTCGCCGGCCATCACGAAATAAAGAATCTCGCCCCGCCATCCTTCCACGGCCGAGAGGGCCCAGTCGCCGGGACGCGGCGCCGGCGGCATCGCAGCGGAAGTCGGCCCGGCCGGCAGGTTCTCAAGCGCCTGCCGAATCAAAGCGATCGTCTCTTGCACCTCGTCGATTCGCACCCGCAGACGGGCCCGGACATCGCCGTAACGGTAAATCGGAACCTTGAAGGCAAGGCGGCCGTAGGCCGCGAAGGGCCGGTCCCGTCGGACGTCCCGGTCGATGCCCGCGGCGCGGCCGACCAGACCCATCACGCCGTGATCCCTTGCGGTGCGCTCTTTGAGGATCCCCGTCGTCTCCAGGCGGTCGGTGAGCGATGCGTTATGAAAGAGTATCCGTGACAGGTCGGAAAAATCCTCCTGAATCTCTTCCACCGCGTGTTCGATCCTCTTTGCGCCGTCGCCCGATAGGTCCACGGCGGTCCCCCCGATGACGTTCACCCCGCGCAGAAAGCGGCTGCCGGTGAGACGATCGTTGAGCTGCATGATCCGCTCCTTCATCCGGCCGCAGTGGGCCAGGGCCAGCGCATAGGCCGCGTCGTTGCAGATCGCGCCGACGTCGCCGATATGATTGTGCAGCCGCTCCAGCTCAAGGAAAAGGGTCCGGAGATACTCCGCCCGCGCAGGGACCTGAACTCCAGAAAGCGCCTCAACCGCCTGACAGTAACAGAGGCCGTGCCCGAACGACGTGTCGCCCGAAACCCGCTCCGAAAGCGCAACGCCTTCCGACCACATGAGGTTCTCGAAAAGTTTTTCAACGCCCCGATGTTTCCAAAAGTGCCGGACCTCCAACTGCATGATCGGCTCGCCGGCCACCGAAAACCGGAAATGCCCCGGCTCGATGATCCCGGCATGAATCGGCCCGACCGGCACTTCAAACACGCCCTCCCCTTCGATCTGCCGGAAACGGTATTCTCCCACTTGACGACCCATGACATGATTCCAGGGAAAATCTTTTTTTAAGGGGTGCGTTCCTTTCGGCCAATGCTCGTGCCGGACCAGACGCCGGAGATCCGGATGCCCTTCCGCGATCAGGCCGAACATGTCCCGGATTTCCCGTTCGTACCACTTCGCCGCGTGAATGCGGGGCGTGATCGAGGGGAACAGACGGTCTTCTCCGGAAAGCTCCGTCTGAAGAATCAGCCACGGCCCCCCGTCCAATGCAAACAGGTAATAGATGCGGTACGCGGCCTGCCGGGGTCTCAAATCCACGGCCCATTGCAAAGAAAGCGTGCCCCGCAAATCGGGGGCGCCGTGAATGTGGAAGGCGATCGCCGGAATGTCCTGTTTGGCCGCCGTCAGAACCGGGATCTCACGGCTATGGTCCACTCCAATAATCTTGGATCCAAAAGATTTTGTTATGGATTCGATCGCTTCATCCCGCTTCATCATGGATCACTCCGTTGAAATTGTCGCCACGGCCAGGCTCATCAGCCGTTTCAGAGGCTCCGGCATCAGAAACCCCAGAATCAGCAGCGCCCCGATGTTGAGGACGAGGGACAGATGCCCCCACCCCCAAGTTTCTCCCGTCCCGATTCCGGAAGGCGGATCTCCCCAGACCATCTTCATCACGCGAAACATAAGCCCTCCGAACACGACCACCGCGACGATCATGAAAAAGAAGACCAGTCCCAGATCCCGAACCTCATCGGCAACGGTGATCGTCAAAAAATGTCCGATATGAATCGTGTCGGCGCCGTAGGCCTGCGTCGCCAGGGCAGCCGCGACCGAGAACTCGCTCACAAACATCGATAGCGGCGGCATCCCCACCAGCGCCAGCGACGCCGCAAGGAGGGCCGCGGCCGTCAGCGGCTGGACCTTGAAGACGCCCCGCACCGAGGCGATCTCGCGGGTTTCGAACCGGATGAAAAGACGGCCGGCCGCGAAAAAGGCCAGGGACTTGGCGAGAGCGTGGTTTAAAAGATGGAAGAGGCCGCCGAACGTGCCGAGAAACCCGCCCGCGCCGAACCCGACCATCGCGATGCCCATGTGCTCGATGCTCGAATACGCGAACAAGCGCTTGTAATCCCGCTGCACCAGCATGAACAGCGCGGCCGTGACGAAAGAAAGAAATCCGAGCGCCAACAGAAAATTACCCGCATACCCCGGCGAGACCGTCGCGTCCACCACCATCTTGCACCGAAGAACGGCGTAGACCGCCACCGTTTCCAGAACACCCGCCAGCATGGCGACCACCGGGGCCGGCGCCTCGCTATAGGCCTCCGGAACCCAGGTGTGCATCGGGACCAGGCCGACTTTGGTGCCGTAGCCCACGAGGATGAACACGAAGGCCAGCTTCACCGCATGCGGGTCCAGCTGCGCCGCAACCCGCATCAGCTCGGTGATGTTCAACGTGGCATGGCCCTCCCCCAAGGCCCGGACGGAGGACATGTACATCAGCACCGTTCCAAACAGCGCGAGGGCGATCCCCACCGAGCATAGAATGAGATACTTCCATCCGGCTTCGAGCGAGGTCTTTCGTTTGAAAAAGTTGATCAGGAACGTCGTCGCCAGGGTCGTTCCCTCGATCGCCACCCAAAGAATCCCGAGACTGTTGGCCAGGACGGCCAGATTCATGGCAAACACGAACAGGTGAAACAGAAAGAAGTATCGGCTCATCCGGGCCGGGGTCACGATCCCTTCCTTCCGGTAGTGCTCGAAATACGTCCGGGTATACAGGGCGGATGAAAACCCGATGACGGTGATCACGAAGAGAATGAAGCCCGAGAGCGCGTCGACCGCCATCAAGCCGTTAAAAAGCGTGAAATTCCCCTCGCGGAGGACCCGCCGGATGAGCACGGCCTCGGCCCCGATCAGGATCAGCATCACCGTCAGGTTGATGCCGTGCAAAATCCGGGGGCGCCGGGCGCCGAGACTGGCGAATCCGGCGGCCAGCGGGGCGATCAAAAGAAGCGCGACCGCGCTCATGGGATCTCCGCCACGGCATGGAAAATGTGCGACATCGGAATGAAGAGCGCCCGGAGAAATCCCGGCATATGCATTCCGATATAACCCATCGCCACGAGATGGGCCGCGAGCGCGGCGGCGGTCAAACGGCCGCCGCCCGGCGTCATTGGACGACCCGTCTCCTTCGGTTCACCGAGGACCATCCGAAAGACCTGATACACGAGTGCGGCAAATGCCACGGCGAGAAGACCCAGGAAGAGATACGCGACCCACGGTCGTTCGTCATAAGCGCCGGCGGCGATCAGAAACTCGCTGATGAACAGGCCGAACGGCGGCATCCCGGCCAGCGCCAGCGCGGCCAGAAGCATCGCTCCGCCGACCAGCGGCATCTGCCGTAAAAGACCGGTGACGCCCTCGATGTTCTTGTGTCCATATCGAAGCAGCACACGGCCGGCGGCGTAAAATGCCGTGGACTTGGCCAGCGCATGATTGATCATGTGAAACAAACCTCCGAAAACGCCGGCCGCCCCTCCGACCCCGAAACCCACCAGGACGATCCCGACGTGCTCGATGCTGGAATAGGCGAAGAACCGCTTGTAATCGCGCTGGATCAGCATGAAGGTCGCGGCGATCGTCATGGACAACAGTCCCAACCCCACCATGATGGATCCCGCGAATTCCGACCCGACGGCCGGGTCGACAATGGTTTTGAGCCGGAGCACGGCGTAGAGCCCCAGGTTGAGCATGAGACCGGACAAGACGGCGCTGATCGGCGTGGGCGCCTCGGCGTGCGCATCCGGCAGCCAGGCATGCATGGGCGCAATTCCGGCCTTGGTGCCGTATCCGATCACGATAAAAATGAAGGCCAGCTCCAGCGCGGTCGGGTTCAGGTCCGATGCGACGCGGTGCAACGCGCTCCACTGCAGAGCCTCCATTCGGACCCCCAGAACATGTTCCGAGGCATAATAGACCAGGACGGTGCCGAACAGGGCCAGCGCGATTCCGACGAAACTGAGGATGATGTATTTCCAGCCCGCCTCCAACGCCGTTTTGGTTCTCTCGAAGTTGATCAGGAGAGCGGCCGAGAGGGTCGAACCCTCGATAGCGATCCACATCAGGGCGATATTATCGAGATTGACCGCGAGCACCATCGCGAACAAAAACAGATCGAAATAGACAAAGAAGCGCCGGTAGCGCAGAAACTCCACCTCCCCGCGCGAGAGTTTTTCTCCCATGTAGCCGACGGCATAGAACAGCGCCGTTCCTCCCACGAAGGCGAGCATGAGATCCATAAATGCGCTCAGGGCATCGGCGCGCAGAAGGGATCCGAACGACACATCGTCACCCGCAGCGACGCCGGCGACGACCGCGGCCATGGCGGCCCACAACACCACGGCATGACCCAGTTGAAGCCGCTCCATGGACCTCCGACTTTTCGTGGCCAAGCTCAACAGAGCGGAGAACAACGGGGCGGCGATCATCCCGATCAGGGCCGGATCCATGATTACTCCTTTAACGCCGTGAGCTTGGTGGTGTCCACGCTGTCGAAGGTGTCCTGAAGCCGGTGGGTGTAGATCCCGACGATCAGTCCGGCCACGAGGACGTCGAAGAACACCCCGAGTTCCACGATCAACGGCATCCCGTAAGCCGCCGCCGTCGCCCCCAGAAACAGCCCGTTCTCGATCACCAGGAAACCGATCACCTGGGTCACCGCTTTTTTCCTTGCGATCATCGTAAAGAAACCGATGAGTACAATGGCGAGAGCGATTGCCAGGGAATCCTGGGTCAGGAGGAAGCCCAGACTGATAATCGGCTGCGTGATATAGAACGCCAGAATGACCAACGCGCCGCAGACGAGGAGCGAGGAGGGGATGTTGATGTTGAGTTCCAGCTCCCGTTTGACGTTCAGACGCTCGATCACGGCTTTCAGAATGCGCGGAAGGACCACCACCTTGATGACGACCGTCAGAGCGGCCGCGACATAGATGTGATACGCCCCGGTCAGGAAGGCGACGAGGGCGGCCGTCACGGCCAGAAAAACGGACTGCAGCGCGAACAGGTCCACGCAGGCGGACAGGCGCCGCTGCGCGATGATCGCAAAACAGGTCAGCAACAGCAGCGCGGAGCAGAAATTCACAAGCTGGGAACCAATATCGGGGTGGATGGCCATCGTACGCCGTCAGCCTCTCAAGATATAAAAGAAGATGATCGCCAGGAGCGAGAGAATAAACGCCAGCCCCAGAAAATCCGTCACGCGAAAGAGCCGGAGCTTCGCGAACATGGATTCAATGACGCCGATGAGCGCGGCCAATACGGAAATCTTGACCCACCAGACCGCAAGCCCGAATCCCATCCAGACCGGCGCCGCTTCCGTCGCGATTCCCCACGGGGCAAAGATGTTGCTGAGCAGGGTCAGAAACAGCAGCAGCTTCATCGCGGAGGCCCACTCGACCAGGGCGAGATACCGGCCCGAATACTCTAAGATCATCGCCTCATGGATCATGGTCAACTCCAGGTGCGTCGCGGGATTGTCCACCGGAACCCGCCCGGTCTCGGCGAGGGTCACGATGAACAGCGCCGCAAGGGCCATCAGATGCGGCGGAGGATCCGTCACGACTCCCTGCAGAAGAGCCGTCTTGTGAACGATCGTGCTCAGGTTGGTGGAACCGGCCGTCAGACCGACCGCGAAGATGGACAGAATCATCGCCGGCTCGGTCAGCGCGGCCACGATCGCCTCCCGGCTGCCGCCCATGCCCCCGAATGCGGAGCCGGCGTCCAGCCCGGCGAGGATGAGAAAGAAGGTTCCGATGGCGAGAAGATAGACCACGGTGATGATATCCCCCGCGAAATTGAGCGGAACCTGCGATACAAAGACCGGAACGAGGAGGGCCGCCGCAAGCGTGGAGGCAAAAAGAATGTACGGCGTGGCGGTAAAGATCCAGGACGTGTGGGTCGAGGCCACCACGTCCTTGCGGAACAGTTTGGCCATATCATAGTAGGGCTGCAGGAGGCTCGGGCCCCGACGGCACTGAAGATGGGCCTTCACCTTCCGGATCAGCCCGACCGGGAACGGCGAGACCGCAAGAATCACGACGGCTTGAACAACGATGATTAAAACGGCTTCCAACATGACGGTCACCGCACCCACAGCAGGAGAATGAGCAGGGTCAAAAAGATATAGGTCAGATACAGATGAAGGCTCCCGGCCTGCACGACGCGTAGCCGGTCCGCGATGCGGTTCAACATCCGAACCACGGGGTCGTACAGGACCTTCTGAAACACCGGCTCGATGTGCGTCTCAAAGCGCATCCGCTTGGCGAAGTAGTGCGATTCCTCCAACATTTCCGTTTCCAGCTTCACCGTCGGGCGATAGATCATGCTGAAGACCTGTTTGATCGGTTGTGAAAACCCGGTTGCGGTATACTCCATCCGCGGCTTCAGATTGATCCCGCAGCCCCAGGTATGGGAGTAGCGTTTGCGAAGCCTTCCTCCCAGAGCCGCCGCGGCGAGCAGACCCGCCGGAATCAGGATCACCAGCAGGATCGCCAGCACCGGCGTCGAGATACTGGCAAACCCGATCCCCATCCCGGGCATGAGCGCCAGCCCGCTTACGGAAAGGACGCGTCCCGCGATCGACGCCCCGGTGTACGGCGCCGTGACCCGGTCGATCATCGGGACCACTCCCATCGGGGCCAGCCCCAGCGCCACACAAAAAAGCGCCATCTCCGCCATACCGATGCGCATCGCCCACGGCACTTCCCGGGCCTCCCGCGCGTGAGCGCTTCGCGGCATCGCCAGAAACGAGATTCCGAATGCCTTGGCGAAGCAGGCCAATGCGAGCACGCCGGTCAGGGCCAGCATGGCCGCGCCGATCGGAAGCATGATCTTCATCAGGACATCCGGAATCTGGAAGCTCAGGAACAGGCTCTGGAACGTCAGCCACTCGCTCACGAAGCCGTTGCTCGGAGGAAGCGCCGAAATCGAGACGGCGCCCACCAGGAAGAAAAACGCGGTCCAGGGCATTTTCCGGATCAGCCCCCCGTATTCCTCCATGTTGCGCGTGTGCGTGGCATACAGCGTCGACCCCGCGCCCAGGAAGAGAAGTCCCTTGAACATGGCGTGATTGATCGTATGATAGAGTCCGGCCAGAAGTCCGAGAGCCGCCAGATTGGACAGGCCGTAGGACTGGAAAATCATCCCGGCGCCGATCCCCATGAGAATGATCCCGATGTTTTCGACGCTGTGGTAAGCCAGCAGACTTTTCAGGTCGTGCTCCATCAACGCGTACATCACGCCGAGCAGGGCCGAGACGGCCCCGATGGCCAGGACGATGAATCCCCACGTCCATGGAAAGCTCCCGCCCAGGAAATCGAAATAGACCCGAATCAGGCCGTAGATCGCGGTCTTGATCATGACCCCGGACATCAGGGCCGAGACGTGCGACGGCGCGGCCGGATGGGCATAGGGCAGCCAGACGTGGAGCGGCACGATCCCGGCCTTGGTCCCGAACCCGATCAGCGCCGTCGCAAAGGCCAGCGTTCGGAATCCCTCCGGAAGCGGCGCGGCCGGATGTCGAAAAGCCTCGAAGGAGAAGCTTCCGGCCTGCTGGTAGAACACGAGGTAGGTCACGATGATGAAGGCCGTTCCGACATGGGTCATGATCAGGTAGAAAAATCCGGCGTAGCGCGTCTCGGGTTTTTCATGCTCCGTGACGACGAGGAAGTAGGAGACCAGCGACATGAGCTCCCAGACGATCAGAAAGAAAAACCCGTCGTCGGCCAGAACCACGAGCGTCATTGAAAGCAGGAACGCATTGTAGAGGCCTCCGAGGACGCCGATGGAACAACGGCCCTCGAACTCCCGCACGTACCCCATCGCAAATTGCGACACCGAAAATCCGGCCAATGAAATGATCAGAACAAAAAAGGATGCCAGAGGATCCACGCGAATCTGAAATTCAAGCAGCGGCAGGTTGGAGGGAAGCGAGAAGGTCGCGGCCGATGGAGCGAAAAGCCCCGCGAGGCCCAATACGACGCCCGCGGCGGACGCGGCCGTCGCGGCCCCGTGGGCCACAAGATTCTGGAGATGGGCGTTCCGGTAGAAAGCGAAGGGAAGGATGATTCCTATTCCATACAGGATGACGACGCTTAGAAAGGCCCAATGAATAATCCAGGACAGGTCAAACGACAATGAAATTTCTCCTTACCGTCGAACGACAGACATGCTTCGCTTAAGCTTTCGCCTGTCCTCTTATTGCCCTGCCCATGGATCGGATGTCCGCCCCTTTCAGGAAATAGTGGTCATAAACAGCCTCCAAAAACAGTTTACCATCATGGAGATAATATTTACAACCATCCAGACCGGCCACCCCGGTTGCATTAAAACGGGCCGCCAGGTCGGGCGCATTGCATAGGACGACGCCGTCCTTGAGTTTAAAGACGACGCCGATTCGATCCGGAAAATTGATCACGACTTTTTGCACGTGGCTTGTCCCTTCTTCGACGGCCGCACGCTTATGATTTTTACTTCTGTCTCTCTTCGCCGGCGTCTGCCGTTTCTCGCGACCGTCGCCGTGAGGCTCCGATTTTAACCGAGCAACCGCTTCGGCCAGACTCAGGATTTTCCGGGCGGTGAGATCACGGATCGTGATGTTCGCCTCCTCATCGCCGCTGAACGTGCACAAAGCAATCGTATAGCAGGCGGTCCCGCCGCGAATCATCTTAAGCGCGATGTTCGACGGATGGCAGTGAACGCCGACAAAAAGGCAGACATCGATCTTGTTGTGCCAGATCGTCAAATTGGGGTGATTCGGGTTGATCTCCACCGCCGGATTGACTTTCGGATATTTCGGGCGGTAATCGGCCATCGGAATAATTCTCGCGGGGATGGAGTCCGCCAGAATCTTCACCGCCTTGGCCTCCGCCGAAGCCTGCTCGCTCCATTTCCACAGCACCAGCGGACCGGGAAAAATGGCCGGCATCTTTGCCCCAAGCAGTTTCCGCGCGGCCGTCTCGATGGCCTTGTCTTCCGGAACAATTTCCCCCTCAAGCAGGGCCTGCCCCGGCTCGGCCAGAATCACTCCCATCATCGCAGCCGCGGGAGGGAGATAGGCTTCCGGTCCGGGCAAAACGCGGTATGGTTCTCTCACGCTTGCGCTCCTTTCAATCGGCCGGCGTTCAACCGGCTTAATGGGTTTTCAATGTCGAGGGGATTTAAATGAGTCTTCCCCCCGTTCATATGAATCTGCACCGGTGTCAGTTTCACCGTTTTGCCGCCCTTCGGCATGGGGATCTTCAATTCCCCTCGGACGCGTCGGAAAATCTCAATAATGTGGTCCATCTTCTTGACGTCGAAATCGCGCACGCTCAGCATCGCATCTTCATGGGCATCGTGACAGATCACGGTCGTCAAGCAATTCGACCCGGCCCGGATGATCCGGAGGGTCAGGTTGGCGTAGTGACAATGCACGCCGATGAAGAGACAGACCTCATCCGGAGTTGGAACGCGACCTCGCCTCCCCTGATTTCCGGCGTAAACGTCGATTCGGCTAAAACACGCATTCCGCTTTGGGCCGCCGCTCGCTGGAGCACTTCCCCGGCGGTAACAACGCCCTGACCTCCTTCGCCCGCAATGCGAATGATCAGATCCTCCCGATCCATGGCCGCGTTCATATCAAAAGACAACAAACATCTCCTTGCGGTTTATTGAAGGGGCTCACGTCGCCCCCTCCACACATCGGCTGCAAACCGCCGAGTGCAAGCCGGCGAAGCCGGACGGAGCCTCCCCCTCTCGCTCGCTTTGCGAGCCGGGTAGATCCCTCTACTCATATTTGGATCGGAACCCTGCACGAGCCGTACAACAGCTTACCAGATTATTGCATCATGTTGCAAATAGTTATTTGTTGCATTTAGAAAGCGCTTCGTGTAGCATCAAAGGCAACCGACGTCCCTTGAACAAACGACCCCCGAGGAAACATACCCCATGAGAAAGCACAAAGACCTGCTCGCCGTTTTGCGGCATAACCGCCAGCGCGTCACCCCCGCGCGCCGGTTCCTGCTTCAGCTCTTCATCGACAACCACGCCCGCTCGCTCTCGCTTCCCGAGATCCAGACGCATCTTCAAGACCGCCTCCCGGGGATCAACCGGTCCAGCATCTACCGTAATCTCGAAATGCTCAAAGCGCTCAGCATCATTCAAGAGCTGCGCGTGGCCCGCAAGGGTCGTCGTTATCAATTTGTGTTCGAACGCCCCGTGCACCACTTCATCATCTGCAAGGCCTGCGGCAAAGTGAGCAAGGGCAAGCGCGGCTTCTTCGAACGGGTCGAGCGCGCCCTTGAGGACATTCACGATTTTAAGAAGGCGAACCTGTCGGTCACCTTTTACGGATTCTGCAGCCGCTGCCGGGAGGACTGAGGCGTCAAAAATCCCTCGATCTTCCGAACCGTATCCTTGATAAAAACCCGTCACTGTGTTAATTTAAAAGCCCTGACAAACCGCGCCGTACGAGAACTTCGATGACAAAAGAGACGACTCCACTGCCGCCCGAAGCCTACAATCCGCACGCGGTCGAGCCGGCCTGGCAGCAACGCTGGGAGGCGAGCAAGGCCTTTCGCGTCGCGAAAGATCCGAAGCGGCCGAAGTACTACTGCCTCGTGATGTTTCCCTACCCGTCCGGCCGCATCCATATGGGCCACGTCCGCAACTACGTGATCGGCGACGTCGTCGCGCGATACAAAAGCATGCGCGGTTACAACGTGCTGCACCCGATGGGCTGGGACGCCTTCGGCCTCCCGGCCGAGAACGCCGCGATCGAACGGGGCGTTCATCCATCGGTCTGGACGGACGAAAACATGCTCTACATGCGGACGCAGCTCAAGCGAATGGGTCTCTCCTACGATTGGGAGCGCGAGCTCGCCACATGCAAGCCGGAATATTACAAATGGAACCAGTGGTTCTTTCTCAAAATGTACGAGCGCGGACTGGCCTACAAGAAAATGTCCTCGGTCAACTGGTGCCCGTCGTGCGAAACAGTGCTGGCGAACGAGCAGGTGATCGACGGGGCCTGCTGGCGATGCGGCAGCACCGTCGTCCCGAAGGAGCTTGAGCAGTGGTTCTTCAAGATCACGGCCTACGCCGAGGAGTTGCTGTCGGAATGCGATCGTCTGACCGGATGGCCCGAGCGGGTGCTGGCAATGCAGCGGAACTGGATCGGAAAGAGCGTCGGCGTCGAGGCGGACTTCCCGCTGGCGGACCGTTCCGACAAGGCGATACGGATCTTCACGACCCGCCAGGACACGCTGTTCGGCGCGACCTTCGTGACGCTCGCGCCGGAGCATCCGATGGTGGACGAGATCATCCGCGGGAAAGAGGAAGCGGCCGCCGTCCGGACCTTCGTGGAACGGATCCGGAAGCAGGACAGGACGGCTCGGACCTCGGAGAACGTGGAGAAGGAGGGGATCTTTACCGGCGCCCATGCAATCAACCCATTGACGTCCGAACACATCCCGATCTGGGTCGGTAATTTCGTTTTAATGGACTACGGCACCGGCGCGATCATGTGCGTGCCGGCGCATGACCCGCGCGATTTCGAGTTCGCCAAAAAATACAAGATCCCCGTCCGCGTCGTGATCCAGCCCGCCTCAGGCGGGGCGGAGGGAACGCTGCAATCGAAAAACCTTGCGGCGGCCTACGTCGAGGAAGCCGGACGGCTGGTCGACTCCGGAAAATTTTCCGGGCTGACTCCCGGCGAGGCCAAGATAAAGATCGCGGACTTTATCGAATCCGAAAAACTCGGGACGCGCAAGATCAACTACAAACTCCGCGACTGGGGCATCTCCCGGCAGCGGTACTGGGGCACGCCGATCCCGATCGTCTATTGCGAAAAGTGCGGACCGGATCCGGTCCCGGTCCCCTACGACGACCTGCCCGTCACGCTTCCCCGGAACGTCGCTTTCACGGGAAAGGGCGGCTCGCCGCTGGCCGCGGACAAAAACTTTTGGAACGTGAAATGCCCCGAATGCGGAGGCCCCGCGCGCCGGGAAACCGATACGATGGACACCTTCGTCGATTCCTCGTGGTACTTCCTCCGCTATCTCTCCCCCCGGCTCGATTCCGCTCCGTTCGATCGCCCGGAAGCGGATTACTGGATGCCGGTGGACCAATACATCGGCGGGATCGAGCATGCGGTGCTGCATCTGCTCTACGCCCGATTCTTCACCAAAGTGATCCGCGACCTGGGACTGGTGAAAATCAACGAGCCGTTCACGAACCTATTGACGCAGGGGATGGTCTGCATGGAGACCTACCGGTGCGAAGAACACGGCTGGCTGTTTCCCGGCGAGACGATCGGCTCGGAGAAGGACGGCTGGCGCTGCCCGCATTGCAAGCGTCCCGTCGAGCGGGGCCGGGTCGAGAAGATGTCCAAGTCCAAAAAGAATATCGTGGACCCCGAGCAACTCATCGCGAAATACGGCGCGGACACGGCCCGATTGTTTTCGCTCTTCGCCGCGCCCCCGGAGAAAGACCTCGAATGGAACGACGCGGGCGTCGAAGGCGCCTCTCGGTTCTTAAACCGCGTCTGGCGCCAGGTCGTGAATCGTCCGGTGACCGGCCGGGCCGTCGATGCCGCGGCCGACCGGGCGGACGAATCGAAACGGGGCGGGGCCCTTCGACGGGCGACCCACCGGACGATCCGAAAAGTCACGGAGGACCTGGACCACAACTTTCAATTCAACACGGCCATCGCCTCTCTGATGGAGTTCTACAACACGATCACCGAATGGGAACGCGAAGGCGGCCGGGCGGGCGACGGCGACCCGATCCACGAGGCGATCCGGACGCTGGTCATCCTGCTCTCCCCCTTCGCCCCGCATATCGCGGAAGAGCTTTGGAGGCGGCTGGGCCGCGCCGACAGCGTCTCCCGGCAGCCCTGGCCGAAATGGAACGAGGAGGATCTCAAAACCGACGAACTCACGATCGTGATCCAGATCAACGGAAAGCTCCGCAGCCAGATCCGCGTCCCGGCCGATCTCGACGAGGCCGGCGTACGGAACCGGGCCTTGGCCGACGGGAAAATCAAGGACTGGCTGAAAGGGCAAGCGCCCCGAAAGGTGATTTACGTCAAAGGGAAATTGGTCAATATCGTCCCATGAAAAATTTATTATTCCTCCTCACCCCTTGCGCCTTACTCCTCGCGGTTCTCGCCGGCTGCGGCTACCATCTGTCCGGCGGCAACCGGCTTCCGTCCGACGTCGAGACGATCGCCGTTCCCGTTTTTCACAACGACACCTTCGAGCCCGCGCTCGAGAACGCCGTGACCTCGGCCGTGAAGCAGGAATTTCTGACGAACAGCCGGCTTAAGGTCGCGAACGATCCGGATCAGGCGGATCTCGTCTTGAAGGGGACGATCGTCTCCTACGGCCTCGAACCCCTTTCCTTCGACCGCACGCAGAGCGTGGTGCTGGAGTACCGCGTGCATATTCGGGCGGTCGTCACCCTGGAAGTCCCCCGCACGCAGAAGGTGATCTGGAAGGATACCAAAGTGGAATCGTCCGCGGAATATCTTGCCAACCCCGACCCGGCCGCAAACCAAGTCGCGGAGAATCGCGCGATCGCGGAGGCCAGCCAGCAGCTCGCCGAGAACCTCGTCCACAACGTCCTGGAAGGATTTTGATGCCCCCCCGCCCCGGCGCGCTGAGCTACCCCGACTTCATCCGGGCTCTGGAGCGCGGAACCGTCGCCCCGGTCTATCTCTTCACCGGCGAGGAGGAATTCCTGATCCAGGCCGCGCTCGAGCGGCTGGTTCCCGCCGCCGTCGATCCCGCAACAAAGGACTTCAATTACACCATCCTGGACGGCGAATCGGCCTCGGCCGACGCCATTTTAACGGCGGTGGAAAGCCTCCCCGCCTTCGCCAAACGGCGGCTGGTCGTGCTCAAGAGCGCCGAACAGCTTCCGGCCTCCGAGGCCAACCGCCTTGTGCCCTATCTCAAGGACCCCTGCCCGACCACCTGCTTCGTCTGCGTCGCGCCGAAATTCGACGCGCGACGGTCGTTCTTTCAAGCTTTGAAGATGCAGGCCGCGGTGCTGGACTGCCGCCCCCTCTCCGACGCCCAGGTTACCGTCTGGCTCAAGGCCCAGGCGAAATCCCAGGGCCGCGCCATCTCGGAAGACGCCGTGCTTTTCTTGAAGGAACGGGTCGGGCGCGATCTGTTCCCGCTTCAGAACGAACTGACCAAGGCCGTCCTCGGCAGCGACCATCCAAAGACGATCGAACTGGAAGACGTGCAGCGGGCGTGCAGCGCTTCGGGCGAGGTTTCGGTGTACGATCTTCTGGGGTCCCTGGCCCGGCGTCGTCTGGAGCCCTCGATCCGTACGCTCACGCGCTTGATGGAGGACGGCGAACCGCCGCTGAAGATCTTGTCGACGGTAGGATACCGGTTCCGGCTGGTTTGGAAAGTAAAACGCGCGATGCAGGCCGGCCATTCCGACGCGGCCCTGATGCGGATGTTTGGAATGGGCCAATGGGCCGCCGCTTCCGTCATCGCCGCGGCCAAGGCGTATTCCGAGAAGGATCTGCGTTGGGCCTTTCAGCGTTTCATCGAAACGGACGCCGGCCTCAAAGGCGGCGCGCTCCCGCCCAAACTGCTTATGGATCTCTTGATTTTCGACCTCTGTTCCGGAAAACAGAAAGGGCTACGTCGCTTTCTGGGTCGGCAACCCCTTCTTTACCTTTGAGGTCAGGCGGGAGATCTTGCGGGACGCGGTGTTCCGGTGCAGGACGCCTTTCGTGACGGCGCGGTCGAAGGCCGAGGTGGCCTTGTCCAAAAGGGCTTTCGCCTCATCCAGCTTTTTGGAAGCCATCGCGGCGTTCATTTTTTTGACGAGCGTTTTCAACGAGGATATCACGAGCTGGTTTCGGGCGTGGCGCTTTTTCGATTTTCGTGCTTGTTTGATCGCGGACGCGTGATCGGCCATTTAAACTCCTTGTCGTACCGATGATTGTGATTTCAGTTTCATCCAAAGAGCCTGTTTTTACCACGACCGTGTTATAACTGTCAAGGGATTTTGCATCATTTGACCCAGGAAAGCCGACAAATTGCCAAGGCGGCCGGATTGATCGGCCTGGCCACCTTTTCCAGCCGGATCATGGGCTTCGTCCGGGACATGATCCTGGCCCGGCTCTTCGGCGCCGGGATGGCGGCCGACGCCTTCTTCGTCGCCTACCGGATTCCCAACATGCTCCGCGAACTTTTCGCGGAGGGATCGATGTCGGCGGCCTTCATCCCCGTTTTCACCGAATACCTCGGCAAACGGACCAAGGAAGAGGCCCGCGAGCTGGCCTCGGCCGTCTTCACGGTTCTGCTGGCCATCGTGGCCGTGATCTGCCTCCTTTCCATCCTCGCCGCCCCCTGGATCGTCCGGGCCATCGCGCCGGGTTTCGCGAGCGAGGCGGGCAAGTTCGACCTGACCACGATGCTGAGCCGGTTCATGTTCCCCTATCTCCTGTTCATCAGCCTGGCCGCGCTCACGATGGGCATGCTCAACTCGCTCCGGGCCTTCGCGGTCCCGGCCTTCTCGCCCGTGATGTTCAACGTCTGCATCATCGCGGCCGCGCTGTGGCTTTCCCCCCGCCTCACCGAGCCGATCTTCGGCGTCGCAATGGGCGTCGTGGCCGGAGGCGCGGTCCAGTTTTTTATGCAGCTCCCCAGCCTCCGGCGGCATGGGATGATGATCGAATTTCGATTCGACCCTTTTCATCCGGGCGTGAAGCGGATCGGGCGCTTGATTCTTCCGGCCATGGTCGGTTTGTCCGTAACGCAGGTGAACATCCTGGTGAACACGCTCCTGGCCTCGTACCTTCCCGAAGGCAGTCAGACCTATCTGTTCTACGGGATGCGGCTCGTCCTTTTTCCGCTGGGGATCTTCGGCGTCGCGCTCGGGACCGCCATCCTTCCCACCATGGCGAAACAGACCTCCGACGGCCAGATCCATGAATTGAAGAAGACGATCTCGTTCGGGTTGCGGTTGGTTCTCTTCATCATCATCCCGGCCATGATCGGTCTGATGACGCTCCGCATTCCGATCATTCATCTTTTCTTCCAGCACGGCCGCTTCACGGCGCAGGCGACGCTCGGCACGGCCGCCGCCTTGCTGTATTATTGCGTCGGACTGCCGGCCTTCGCGGGGATCCGGATCGTGGTGGCCGTCTTCTATTCGTTGCAGGACACGAAGACGCCGGTCAAGGTCGCGGTGGCCGCGATGGCGGTCAACATCGTTCTGTGCCTGCTGCTGATGCGGCCGTTGCTGCACGGCGGCCTGGCCTTGGCCACTTCCCTCGCGGCCGTCTTGAATTTCGGGCTTCTGGTCAAAATTCTGGACCGCCGGCTGCACGGCATCGAATGGCCCGTGATCCTTCGTTCGGTCGGGAACACGATCGCGGCCACCGTCCCGGTCGGCGTGATCGGTTGGGCCGTCGGAAATTTATCGATCTGGTCCTTCCCCGGCCAATGGGACGTTAAGGCGACCTGGCTGCTCGGCGCGATCGCGCTGTCGCTTCTCAGTTACATTGCCGCCAACCGCCTCCTGCGTTCCGAAGAGCAGGCTTTTCTCTGGGACATGGTCAAGACCAGGATCGAGAAGAAATGGGCCCGGCCGTCATGAAGGCCTTGATCCAACGCGTGCTGGAGGCGCAGGTGAGCGTGGAGGGTCGGGTCGTCGGACGGATCGGTCCGGGGCTGGTGGTTCTTCTCGGCGTGTCGAAAGAAGACGCCGACGGAAACGCCGACCGGCTCGCGGAGCGGATTCTCGCCTACCGGATCTTTGACGATGAGAACGGCCGGATGAACCGCTCGGTTCGGGAGATCGGCGGACAGATCCTAGCCGTCTCCCAATTCACGCTAGTGGCCGACGTCGCCAAGGGCGCCCGTCCGAGCTTTACGCCGGCCGCGTCGCCCGATCTGGCCGAGCGCTTGTACCGGCGCTTCGTCGATCGACTGATCGCGGCCGGCCTCACGGTCGAGACCGGCGTCTTCGGCGCACGGATGATCGTCTCCCTTCACAACGACGGCCCGGTGACGTTTCTGCTGGAGAGTTAAACCGTTTTAATAATAGCGCGGATGCCCCGATCCACCTTCTCGCGGACATAAAATGGTGCCATTGCGGCGGGATGCAATGAGGAACACGACACAAGAGCCCAAAGCCCACGGAAGAAATAATAATAAATAGGGACAGACACTATTTAAGCTTTTTAAAAGCGGAGCGACGAGGAACGAGGAGCGCAGCTTTTTGCTGTCCGAGTGCATGCGATTGTTATGCCTTTTTGTCATCCTTGTTCTTTGCTGATCCGTGATTTCTATGCTCGCTAAGAGGCTCTTGGCACTCATGAATAATTTCACCCGTCTCAGGGTCGGAGATAACTTCTTTATATTGATCATTGTCTTTATCAATGATCCGTTCCTTCTTATACCACTTGCCCGATTTTTTATGTAAATCATCGCCGTGGAAGAAATCTCTTCTTA